>NZ_JBZFLK010000009.1:0-272175 GCF_058448985.1 Pseudonocardia sp. DxW
GGGCGGGGAGCTGACGAAGCTGTCCAAGGACCAGGCCGAGTACATCGGCGTCGACGTCGAGGGCCCGTACAAGCCCGAGCACTACCGCTACTGAGCAGGTCCGCTCTCCCGACCGGCGGCGCGGTGGCCTCGACGGCCATCGCGCCGCCGGCGCGTGTACAGGATCGGTGACGATGATCGAGATCGGTTCCGGGGACGGCTGGGTGCACTGCGCCGCGGGCCACCGGCACTGGGGCCTGTTCGGCGCGGCGGGCCTGCTCGTCCGGCACCGCGACGACACCGACCCGCCCGGCGTGGACCGGGTGCTGCTGCAGCACCGCGCGTCCTGGAGCCACCACGGCGACACCTGGGGGATCCCCGGCGGCGCCCGGGACCGCGGCGAGCCCGCCCGGGCGGCCGCGCTGCGCGAGGCCGCCGAGGAGAGCTCGCTGGACACCGCGGCGGTGCGGCTGCTCGACGAGTTCGTCGACGACCACGGCGGCTGGAGCTACACGACCGTCGTGGTCCGGGCGCCGTCCGCGCCGCCGGTGGCGGTGCGCGGGCGGGAGAGCACCGAGCTGCGCTGGGTGCGCACCGACCGGTTCGACGAGCTGGCCCTGCACCCCGGCTTCGCGACGAGCTGGCCGCGGGTCCGGCTGCTCGGCACCGGTTAGGCTCTGCGCCCGTGGGACGGCTGGTGGTCATCGAGGGACTCGACGGTGCCGGCAAGCGCACCCTCGCCGCGCGGCTGACCGCCGAGCTGGTCGCGGCCGGTGCGTCCGTGCACACCACCGCCTTCCCCCGCTACGACGACGACGTGCACGCCGAGCTGGCCCGCGACGCGCTCTACGGCCGGATGGGCGACCTGGCGTCGTCGGTGCACGCGATGGCGGTGCTCTTCGCGCTCGACCGGCGCGCCGCCGCCCCCGGGCTGCGCGCCGACCTCGACGCGCACGACGTGCTGCTGGTCGACCGGTACGTCGCCTCGAACGCCGCCTACAACGCCGCCCGGCTGGGGCAGGACGCCGCCGGCGAGATCGTCGGCTGGGTGCGCGAGCTGGAGGTGCAGCGGTTCGGCATCCCGGTGCCCGACCACCAGCTGCTGCTCGCCCCGCCGCGCGAGGTGGCCGCCGGGCGGGCCCGCGCCCGGGAGCTCGCCGAGCCGGGCCGGGCGCGGGACGCCTACGAGAGCGACGACGGGCTGCAGGCCCGCACCGACGTGGTCTACCGGCAGCTCGCCGCCGCGAGCTGGCTGAGCCCGTGGACGGTCGTGGGAGCCGACGGCGCTGCCGGAGCCGACAACGCTGCCGGAGCCGACAACGCTGCCGGAGCCGACGGCGCTGCCGGGGTCGCCGCGCTGGCCCGGCAGGTGCTCGCCGGCCGCGGGTAGGGCCCTCCCCGGTCGCCCTCCGGAGCCGGGGTGGGATATTGGGACGCATGAAGTCGCGCGTGCTGGTGGTCGACGACGACCCGGCCCTGGCCGAGATGCTCACCATCGTGCTGCGGGGCGAGGGGTTCGAGACCGCGGTCGTCTCCGACGGCACCCGGGCGCTGCCCGCCGTCCGGGACTCGCAACCGGACGTGATCCTGCTCGACCTGATGCTGCCGGGCATGAACGGCATCGACGTCTGCCGGGCCATCCGGGCGGAGTTCGGCATCCCGATCGTGATGCTCACCGCCAAGAGTGACACGGTCGACGTCGTGCTGGGGCTGGAGTCGGGTGCCGACGACTACGTCATCAAGCCGTTCAAGCCCAAGGAGCTCGTCGCCCGGATCCGGGCCCGGGTGCGGCGCAACGAGTCCGAGCCCGCCGAGCAGCTGTCCATCGGCGAGATCGACATCGACGTGCCCGCGCACCAGGTGACCCGGGCCGGCCGGCCGATCGCGCTCACCCCGCTGGAGTTCGACCTGCTGGTCGCGCTCGCCCGCAAGCCGCGCCAGGTGTTCACCCGCGAGGTCCTGCTCGAGCAGGTCTGGGGCTACCGGCACGCCGCCGACACCCGGCTGGTGAACGTGCACGTGCAGCGGCTGCGGTCCAAGGTGGAGCGCGACCCGGAGCGCCCCGAGGTGGTCCTGACCGTCCGTGGGGTGGGGTACAAGGCCGGGCCGCCGTGATGGCGGAGCCGGTGCGCCCGCGATGAGCCGGCTCGGGATCCGGCGCCGGCTCGGCCGGCTGCCGGGCGTCGGGCGCCTGGTCCGGGGGCTCGCCCCGCTGCGGGCCCAGGCGCACGAGCTCGGCGCGCTGGTCGCCGCGTCCTGGCGGCGGTCGCTGCAGCTGCGGGTCGTGGTGTCGACGCTCGCGCTGTCCTCGGCGGTGGTGCTGGTGCTGGGCCTGGTGCTGCAGAGCGAGATCGCCGAGCGGCTGCTGCAGAGCAAGGTCAACGGTGCGCTCATCCAGGCCGAGACCGGCCGGGTGGTGCTCGAGGGCGAGCTCTCCGGTGTCGACCCGGACCGGGAGGGCGCGCAGGAGATCCTCAACGCGGCGCTGCAGCGGCTGACCAACACCGAGGACGCCTCGCCCGGCACGTCCACCGCCGGTGAGTTCCGGGCGGCCCTGACCAGCGGGATCGGCAACGGTCCCGAGGTCTCCTCCGGCCCGGTGGACGAGGTCACCCCGGAGCAGCGGGCCACCGTCGCCGAGGGCGGCGTGAGCCGCCAGTACACGACCGTCGACGGCGTGCCGACCCTGGTGATCGGGCAGCCGGTCTCCACCGCGGGCCGTGACCTCCAGTTCTATCTGCTCTTCCCGCTGGAGGGGGAGCGGCTGACGCTCAACCTGGTGCAGAGCACGCTGATCGTGGGCGGGCTGGTGCTGCTGGTGCTGCTCGCGGCGATCGCCAGCCTCGTGACGAGGCAGGTGGTGCGGCCGATCCGGGAGGCCGCCGACGTGGCGGAGCGGTTCGCGGGCGGCCATCTCGACGAGCGGATGGCCGCGCGGGGCGAGGACGAGGTGGCGCGGCTCGCCGAGTCCTACAACGAGATGGCGGGCAGCCTCGCCGCCCAGATCGCGCAGCTGGAGGAGTTCGGTGCGCTGCAGCGCCGGTTCACCTCGGACGTGAGCCACGAGCTGCGCACCCCGCTGACCACGGTCCGGATGGCCGCCGACGTGCTCTACGCCTCCCGCGACGAGCTGCTCCCGGCCCTGCGCCGCAGCTCCGAGCTGCTGGTGACCGAGCTGGACCGGTTCGAGGAGCTGCTCGCCGACCTGCTGGAGATCTCCCGGCTGGACGCCGGCGTCGCCGAGCTGGGCGCCGAGCAGATCGACCTGTCCGCGGTGGTGCGGCGCGCCGTCGGCGCCGTCCGTGGCCTGGCCGCCGACGCCGGCACCGAGCTGGTGCTCGACCTGCCGTCCGGCGAGTACGTCGAGGCCGATCCGCGGCGGGTCGAGCGCATCGTGCGGAACCTGGTGGCGAACGCGATCGACCACGGCGAGGGCATGCCGGTGGAGGTGACGATGGCGGGCGACCCCGCGTCGGTGGCGGTGCTGGTGCGCGACCACGGCGTCGGCCTGCGGCCCGGCGAGGCGGACCTGGTGTTCAACCGGTTCTGGCGGGCCGAGGAGTCCCGGGCGCGGCGCAGCGGCGGCACCGGCCTGGGCCTGTCGATCAGCATCGAGGACGCCCGGCTGCACGGCGGCTGGCTGCAGGCGTGGGGCGAGCCCGGCAACGGATCGGCCTTCCGGCTGACCCTGCCCCGCCTCGTGGGCGGTCACATCTCCGCCTCTCCGCTGCCGCTCGGCCCGCCGTCGGGTGACGACGACACCCAGCACCGCCGGGACGGCCGCCCCGGCACCTCGGTGCCGACCCCGCCCCGCGGCGTCGTCAGCCGCCGCGAGGAGACCCGGCCGGCGCGCGAGGACGAGGTCCGCGCGCTGCGCGCCGACGAGCCCGCCCCGGTGCTGCCCGCGGAACGGGCGATCACCGACCCGGGGGTGCAGCGGTGAGCGGGGTGCTGCACCGGTTCGCCGGCGGGCTGGGGATGCTCATCTGCCTGGTCGTGCTCGCGGGATGTGCGAGCGTGCCCGACCACTCCTCGGTGCAGGTGCTGCGGCAGACCGGGGACAACGGGGCGGCCGTGCCGGACGGCCCGATCGAGGACGCCGACCCGCTCGGCCTGGTCCGCGAGTTCGTCTACGCCTCCGGGCGGCCGGACGACCGGCACGCCTCCGCCCGCCGCTACCTCGCCGCCTCGGCCGCCGACTGGGACGACGGCGCCTCGCTGACCGTGCTCACCGAGCGCTTCGACACCGTGTTCGCACCGGACAGCGCCGAGCACGGCGGGGACCGGGCGGTGGTGCGGCTGCGCGGTACCCGGCTCGGCACGGTCAGCCCCTCGGGTGCGTTCGAGACGGCCACCGGACCCGTCGAGATCGACATCGGGGTCGTCCGGCAGGAGGACCACTGGCGGATCGACCGGCCCCCGCCGGGGGTCATGGTCCGGCTGTCGGACTTCCGGACGAACTACCGCTCGCTGCGCGCGTGGTTCGCCGATCCGCAGCGCGGCACGCTGATGTCCGATACCCATTACATCCCCAGTACCCGGCCGATCCAGCTGGCCTCCCGCGCGACAGAGGTGCTGCTCGGCGGGCCCTCGGCGGGGCTGGCCGGTGCGGCCGTGACGATGTTCCCGGCGACCGCCCGGCTGCGCTCGGCCGTCGCCGAGTCGCCGGACGGGGTGAGCGTCGTCGATCTGACCGGTGTGTCCGGGCTGTCGGTGGCCGACCGCCGGCTGCTCGCCGCCCAGGTCGCCCTCACCCTGGCCGAGGTCAGCGTGCCGCGGGTGCGGGTGCTCTCCGACGGCGAGCCGCTGCTGCCCGAGCAGCCCGAGATCACCCGGGACGACGTCGCCGGCCTGGTGGCCGCGCCCGACCGGCTCCCGGCGTTCCCGCTGGTGGTCGACGGCGGGCGGGTCCGGCAGCTGGCCGACGGCGGCCAGGACACCCCGGTACCGGGACAGGCGGGCAACGGCTCGTTCGACGTGGTCGAGGCGGCCGCCTCGGCGCGCGGTGACGGGATCGCCGTCGTCTCCCGGGAGGAGACCGGGACGCACCGGCTGCTGACCGGCCCGATGGCGGGTGAGCTGACCGCGACCCCGGTCTCCGGTGCCGAGGTGACCTCGCTCAGCTGGAACGGCGCCGGCGACGAGATCTGGGCGGTCGCCGACGGCCGGCTGCACCGGGTCCTGGTCCCGGCGACCGGGCCGCCCGCCGAGGCGCCGCTGGACACCCGGCGGCTGGACGGGCTCGGCGAGATCGCCGACGTGGCGCACTCCCGGGAGGGCGGCCGGATCGCGGTCGTCGCGGGCGGCACGGCCCTGGTCGGCCCGGTGGTGCCCGGCGAGGGCGGCGAGGCCGCGATCGGGCCGCTGCGCGAGCTGCGCCCGAACGAGCTGCAGGACGTCGTCGCCGTGGACTGGCGGTCGAGCGAGCAGCTCGCCGTGGCAGCCGATTCCGACCGCCCGGTCGCACTCGTGACGATCGACGGCCTGACGCTGGACCCAGTACCGGGCACCAACCTCACCTCCCCGTTGCGTGCGGTGGCCGCCGCTCCCGGGCGGCCGATCTACGTCACCGACCGGACCGGCCTGTGGAGCTACACCGGCGGTGACCTCGACGCGTGGCGGCAGACGGTGGGTGCCTCCACCGCTGCCCGGCCCTTCTACCCGGGCTGAACCGGCGCCGGGGACAAGCCTGCACCGGGGGGTGGCCGGTGACCGGGCCGGTTCGCCGCCTGTGGACAGATCCGGCACTTGTGGACAACTCCGGGCTCCGGGGCCCGGTCCGGGGCTCCCGGCGGCCGGCGTCGGGCAGCATCCCCGGCATGACCGCTCCGGCCCTCTCACCCCTGGCGTCGCTGCTCGACCTGCTGTTCCCGCGGACCTGCGGTGGCTGCGGTGCCGGGCCGCCCGGCAGCGGCGGCTGGTGCCCGTGGTGCGCGGAGAGCACCGCGGGCCCGTGGTCGGTCGGCGTGCCCGGCGCCGGCCGGGTCGCCGTGGCCGGGCGCTACCACGGGCCGCTGCGCCGCGCGGTGCTGGCCTACAAGGAGCGCGGCCGCCGCGATCTCGCGGCGGACCTGGCCGGGTTGCTGGTGGCCCCGCTCGCGGTCGTGCTGCCGGTGGCGGCAGGGCGGGCGCCACCCCGCATCCGGCTGGTGCCCGTCCCGTCCCGCCCGGCGGCGGCCCGGGCCCGCGGCGGCGACCACGTGCTGCGGCTGTGCCGGGCGCTGGAGCCACGGCTCACGGCCGCCGGCCTGCCGGCGAGCACCGTCCCGCTGCTCGCGCTCGACCGCCGGGCCCGGGACTCGGTCGGCCTGGACGGGGCGGCCCGGGCGGCGAACCTGGCCGCCGCGCTGTACCCGGCCGGCCGCGGGCGGCGGCCGCCGCCGGACCCCGGTGCACCGGTGGTGCTGGTCGACGACGTGGTGACAACCGGGGCGACCCTGCGGGCGTGCCGGCGGGCCCTGCGCGGGCTGGGCTGCGAACCGGTCGGCTCGGTGCTGCTGGCCGACGCCACGACGCCCGGCCGAAGTTAGTGACCGCCGTCACATCCGTCCGGCGGGTCGGGGGCGCGTCCGGACGGCCGCCTCCGATGGCCGGGGAGTGCCGCATCCGACGACCCGCCGGTGAGTGCAGGAAGTGACGGTCGGGTATCACCCGGTTGCCGCGTGCCGGTCGCAGAACGGGATCGGCAGCGGGCCGAACGTCCCGCTTCCGGGTCGACGAGCGGCCTGTCCCGTCGGCGGATTTCCCGATAACGTCCGATGAACTCCGACCCGATAGCACACCAGGAGGAACGACCGATAGCCCACCCCCCGGGGCCGTCGTCGAGTCCCGGGTTCAGCACGAGGCGAAGCGAGGGATGTCCGAGTGGAAATCGTCGTCACCGGCCGGAACGTGCAGGTACCGGACCACTTCCGCGGTCTGGTCGAGGAGAAGCTGACCCGCCTGGAGCGGCACGATCACAAGATCGTCGGAATGGAGGTGGAGCTCTTCCACGAGCCGAACCGCCGACAGCAGAAGTCCTGCCAGCGTGTCGAGATCACCGGCCGCGGCGGCTGCGGTGCCGTGGCCCGCGCCGAGGCGTCGGCGCCCGACTTCTACGCAGCCCTCGACATGGCCGTCGGCAAGCTCGCCGAGCGACTCCGCCGTTCGCACGACCGTCGCAAGCCCAGCCGGCGCGACCGCGTGCACGCCTCGCGGGTCGCCGCGAACGCCTCCGCCGTCGCGCTGATGGAGGCGGCACCGCCCGCCACCGACACCATCCCCGCGCCCCGCTCGCACGACGAGTCCCTTCCCGGTGCCGAGCTCGAGCAGCTCGAGGAGCAGTGGGCGGCGGAGTACATGCCCGGCCGCATCGTGCGCGAGAAGACCCACCAGGCCGACCCGATGACGGTCGACGAGGCACTGTCCCGGATGGAGCTCGTCGGACACGACTTCTACCTGTTCGCCGACACCGACTCCGGGCACGCCTCGGTGGTCTACCGGCGTCGCGGCTACGACTACGGAGTGATCAGGCTCGGCGGCTGACCGCTCGGCGCGGGTGCCCGGCCGTCCGCGGCGGCACCCGCGCCCGGCGGTGCCGTCCCGTGCCCCGTTCGCCGCCGCCGGTCGCGGCGCGCGGGGCCTCGCCGAAGCGGCGCGGGACCCGCGACGGCGGGCCCGTACCATGGGTTTCGGGGCGGTGTGACCTCGTCCGGTGAGTGACACCCGTCCCGTGTCCTGACCGCGAACGTGAATGAGGTCGGCAGTGCCCTTCCTGAGTCGACTCCTGCGGGCCGGCGAGACCAAGCTGGTGAAGCGGCTCGGCAAGATCGCCGCGCACATCGACGGCCTGGAGCCCGAGTTCGAGGGCCTCACCGACGCGCAGCTGCGCGCGAAGACCGACGAGTTCCGGCAGCGGCTCGCCGGCGACGAGACCCTCGACGACCTGCTGCCCGAGGCGTTCGCGACGGTCCGCGAGGCGGCGCAGCGGACCCTGGGCCAGCGGCCGTTCACGGTGCAGCTGATGGGTGCCGGCGCACTGCACCTGGGCAACGTGGCCGAGATGGGCACCGGTGAGGGCAAGACCCTGACCTCGACCCTGGCCGTCTACCTCAATGCCCTCGAGGGCAAGGGCGTGCACGTCGTCACCACGAACGACTACCTCGCCAAGCGCGACTCCGAGACCATGGGCCGGATCCACCGCTGGCTCGGCCTGACCGTCGGCGTGATCCTCTCCGAGATGACCCCGGTCCAGCGCCGCGAGCAGTACGCGCAGGACATCACCTACGGCACGAACAACGAGTTCGGCTTCGACTACCTGCGCGACAACATGGCGTGGAACGTCGCCGACATGGTGCAGCGCGGCCACAACTTCGCGATCGTCGACGAGGCGGACTCGATCCTGATCGACGAGGCGCGGACCCCGCTGATCATCTCCGGCCCGGCCGAGCAGAGCGCCCGCTGGTACCAGGAGTTCGCCCGGCTGGCGCCGATGCTGTCCAAGGACATCCACTACGAGGTCGACGAGCGCAAGCGCACCGTCGGCATCACCGAGGAGGGTGTCGCGCTGATCGAGGACCAGCTCGGCATCGACAACCTCTACGAGTCCGCGAACACCCCGCTGGTCGGCTACCTGAACAACGCCGTCAAGGTGAAGGAGCTGTTCAAGAAGGACAAGGACTACATCGTCGCGAACGGTGAGGTCCTGATCGTCGACGAGTTCACCGGCCGGGTGCTCGCCGGGCGCCGCTACAACGAGGGCATGCACCAGGCGATCGAGGCCAAGGAAGGCGTCGAGATCAAGCCGGAGAACCAGACCCTGGCGACGATCACGCTGCAGAACTTCTTCCGGCTCTACGACAAGATCTCCGGCATGACCGGTACGGCCCAGACCGAGGCCGCCGAGCTGCACGAGATCTACAAGATGTCGGTGGTGTCCATCCCGCCGAACAAGCCGCGGGTGCGCGCCGACCAGCCGGACCTGATCTACAAGACGGAGGCCGCGAAGTTCGAGGCCGTCGCCGACGACATCGCGGAGAAGCACGCGAACGGCCAGCCGGTCCTGATCGGTACCACCAGCGTCGAGAAGTCCGAGTACCTCGCCAAGCTGCTCCTGCGGCGCTCCGTGCCGCACGAGGTGCTGAACGCGAAGAACCACGCGCGGGAGGCGGCGATCATCGCCCAGGCCGGGCACGCCGGCGCCGTCACCGTCGCGACGAACATGGCCGGTCGAGGCACCGACATCATGCTCGGCGGCAACCCGGAGTTCCTGGCGGACCTGGAGCTGCGCGGGCAGGGGCTCGACCCGGTCGAGACCCGCGAGGAGTACGAGGCCGCCTGGGACGCCGTCCTGGACCGGATGCGCAAGCAGGTCCGGGCGGAGGCCGACGAGGTCCGCGCGGCGGGCGGGCTCTACGTGCTGGGCACCGAGCGGCACGAGTCGCGCCGGATCGACAACCAGCTGCGCGGCCGCTCCGGCCGGCAGGGCGACCCGGGCGAGTCGCGGTTCTACCTCTCGCTCGGCGACGAGCTGATGCGCCGGTTCAACGGGCACGTGGTCGAGTCGATCATGAACCGGTTCAACCTGCCGGACGACGTGCCGATCGAGGCCAAGATGGTCACCCGCGCCATCCGGAGCGCGCAGACGCAGGTCGAGCAGCAGAACTTCGAGATCCGGAAGAACGTCCTCAAGTACGACGAGGTCCTCAACAAGCAGCGCAAGGTCATCTACGACGAGCGCCGGCGGGTGCTCGACGGCGAGGACGTGCAGCGCCAGACCCGGAACATGCTCGAGGACGTGATCCACGGCTACGTCGCCGGGGCGACCGCCGAGGGCTACGCCGAGGACTGGGACCTGGAGAAGCTCTGGACCGCGCTGCGCGGCCTCTACCCGGTGTCGATCGACCCGAGCTCGCTCGCCGACGACCTCGACGATCTCACCGCGGAGGACCTGGAGAAGCAGATCCTCGCCGACGCAGAGCAGGCCTACGCCCGGCGCGAGGCCGAGATCGACGCACTGATCGGCGCGCAGGGCGGGATGCGCGAGCTCGAGCGCCAGGTGCTGATGCAGGTCATCGACCGCAAGTGGCGCGAGCACCTCTACGAGATGGACTACCTCAAGGAGGGCATCGGGCTGCGCGCGATGGCCCAGCGCGACCCGGTGATCGAGTACCAGCGCGAGGGCTACGACATGTTCACCGCGATGCTCGAGGGCATCAAGGAGGAGACGATCGGGCACCTGTTCAACGTCGTCGTCCAGGTGCAGCAGCCTGCGGCGCCGGTCCAGGAGGCCGAGCCCGAGACGACCGAGATCCCGGTGATCCGCCGCGCCCCCGCGGAGGACCCGAGCGAGAGCACCGTCGTCCTGCCAAACCTGTTCCGCACCACCCCGCCGCAGAACCTGCAGTACAGCGGTCCCGGCGAGGACGGCGGGGTCGCCCGGCGGGGAGAGGGCGCGGCGCCCGCGCCCGGTGGCCGGACCGGCCGCTACCGCGCGGCCGCACCCCGGAACCCGGTGCCCCGCAACGCTCCCGCGCAGAACGCCGCGCCGCAGAACGCGCCGACCGGCAACGGTGCGGGCGACGGCGGCGTCAACCGTGCCGAACGCCGTCGCGCGGAGAAGGCGAACCGCAGGCGCCGCTGACCGCGGTCACAGCAGCCGGGCGGCGGTGACGACCCACGGGTCGTCGCCGCCCGCCCGGTCGATCCGCAGGATCAGCGCCCGGTTCCGGCCGGCGAGCGGGAGGGTCGTGCAGATCTCCGCGGCGTCCGGGTGCGGCTGGTCCACGTGCACCGGGTGGACGCGGCGCTGCGCGCCCGGGGCCGCGCCGCAGCCCGGCGCCCGCGCCCACCCGCCCGGGCGGCCGCGGTGCGGTGCCGGACGGGCCGCCCGGATGTAGCGCAGCACCGGCGGCGCGGTGAGACCGGCGAGCTGGCCGGCCGGCCGGCGTCCGGTGAGCACCTCGCGGACCAGCCGCACCAGCTCGGCCGCCCGGGCCCGGGTCCGATCGGCGTCCGGGACGGTGATCTCGGGCGGCCGGACCTCCGCGCGCGGCGGTTCGGCGCGGTCCGGGGGCGGCGTCGCCCCCGAGTACATCCGGATTCCGCCCGGGAGGACGACGACCAGGCCGGGTGGGAGCTCCGGCGGCACCTCCTCCGGCGTCCGGGCGACCAGCACGCGGTACCGGTCCCCGGGCTGCCGGCCCGCCGGGGTGGCGGGCAGCGGGCCGGCCGCGGGGCTGGACGTGGTCACCGGACGAGCGTGCGCCGTGCACGGCGCGGCCCGGTCCGATCGGCCCGGATTCGTCCCGACACCGTCCGGTGGCGACACCGTCGGGGTCCGTACCGTCCGGGTCCGCACGGCGTACGGTCCGCGCCCGCCGGCGGATCGTTCGCAGGCGCAGGCAGGCGATCGCGATCGGGCCCGCGGCCGCCGGCCGCGGCCTACCCTGCCGCGATGCCCGAGCAGCCGCGTCCCCGCCCGTCCCGGCCCGCCGAGCCGAGCGACCCGGCCACCGGCCCGCGCCCGGGTCCCGGCGGGCCGGACACGGTCGCCGATCTGCTGGTCCGCGCCGGCGCCGGGGTGTCGGAGCACCGGCGCCGCCGGGCCGCGGAGCACGGCCTGTCGCGGACCGGGCTCGCGGTGCTGCAGGTGCTCGACGGGACGGACGGGCTCGTCCAGCGCGAGCTGGCGGCCCGCGTCCGGGTCGGCCCGACCACGCTCACCCCGGTGCTCGACGCGCTGGAGGAGGACGGTCTCGCGGCCCGCGCGGCGGTCGGCGGGGACCGGCGGGTCCGCCGCGTCGTCATCACCGACGCCGGTCGCGGCCGGCTGGTCGCCGCCCGGTCCGCGGACCGCCGGCGGCGCGTCCCGGATCCCCCGCGCGCACACGCCGGGGCCATCCGCGAGTATCTGCTCGCGGTGATCGTGGCGCTGGAGCAGGATCACCGCGGGCAGACGCGCTGAGGGAGACGTGATGGGACGGGCCGCGGTCGAGGTCGTCGACCTGGTGAAACGCTATCCGAAGTCGGACCGCAACGCGGTCGACGGCCTGTCCTTCGAGGTCGCCGAGGGTGAGATCTTCGGGCTGCTCGGCCCGAACGGGGCCGGCAAGACCACCACCGTGGGCGTCCTCACGACCCGGGTGGTGCCGACGTCGGGGACCGCACGGGTGGCCGGGCTGGACGTGCTGCGCGACTCGGTCGCCGTCTGCGCGAAGCTCGCGGTGGTGCCGCAGCGGCAGAACCTGGACCGCTCGCTCGGCGTCCGCGACAACCTGGTCTTCCACGCCGCGTACCACGGCGTCGGCCGCGCCGAGCGCAACCGGCGGGCCGACGAGCTGCTGGAACGGATGGGGCTGGCCGACCGGGCGAAGGCGGTCGCCGACGATCTCTCCGGCGGCCAGGCGCAGCGGATCATGATCGCCAGGGCGCTCATGCACAAGCCCGAGGTGCTCTTCCTCGACGAGCCCTCGACCGGCCTGGACCCGCAGGCCCGGCTGTTCGTGCACGACTATGTGCTCGGCCTGCGGGACGAGGGCATCACCGTGGTGCTGACCACCCACGACATGGACGAGGCGCAGAAGCTCTCGCACCGGATCGGGATCGTCGACCACGGCAGGCTGCTGGCCCTCGACACCCCGGACGCGCTGGTCCGCTCGCTGCCCGGCAGCGGGAGCATCGAGATCGTCGCGGAGCCGGGCCCGGCGGGGACCGAGCAGCTGCGGGCCGCGCTGTCCGGGCTGGCCGACGTGGCCCGGGTGGAGAGCCCGCCCGGGCGGGCCGACGACGTCGAGGGCACCGTCGCGCTGCGCCTGTCGGTGGTCGGCGACCCGGCGACGCTGCTCGCGCCGGTCGTCGACCTGCTCGGCAGGCACGGCGCGGCGGCGCGGGACGTGCGGCTGGGCTCCGCCACCCTGGAGGACGTCTTCATCGACCTGACCGGACGGGACCTGCGGTGAGCCGGCGCGCCTTCCTCGCGGTGCTGCGCCGCGACATCTTCGTCACCGGGAAGGAACTGCCCTCCTTCCTCGCCCAGGTGCTGGTGCAGCCGTTCTTCTTCCTGCTGGTCTTCGTGGTCGTGCTGGGCCGCGGCGGGTTCGTCGCCGAGGGCTACGGCGAGATCATGCTGCCCGGGCTGATCGCGCTGAACGCGCTGTTCGGGGCGCTGCAGAGCGTCACGCTGCCACTGGTGTTCGAGCTGTCGTGGACCCGGGAGATCGACGACCGGCTGCTGGCGCCGATGCCGGTGTGGGCGGTGGCCGTCGAGAAGATCGTCTTCGCCGGCCTGCGCGGGTTGCTGGCCAGCCTGCTGATGGTGCCGATCGGGCTGCTGATGGTGGACGTGTCCTGGCCGGCCGCCGGGCTCCCGATGGCGCTGCTGATGGTGGTGCTGGGATCGCTGCTCGGCGCCGCCATGGGCCTCACCATCGGGACCGCGGTGCCGCCGCGGCGGATCAACATCCTGTTCGCGGTGATCTTCACGCCGCTGCTGTTCACCGGCTCCGTGCAGTACCCGTGGCTGACCCTGGCCGACCTGCGCTGGTTCCAGGTGCTCTCGGCGCTGAACCCGCTGACCTACGTCAGCGAGGGGCTCCGGGCGGCGCTGGTGCCGCACGTCCCGCACATCCCGATGTGGATCTGCGTGCTGGTGCCGGTGCTCGCGATCGTGCTGTTCACGCTGCTCGGGATCCGCGGGTTCCTCCGCCGCGCCCTCGACTGACGGGTACCGTCGGCGGCGTGCCGGAACCACGCACGCTGCGCGGCCTGATCGTCGACTACGGCGGTGTCCTCGACGATCCGGAGGGCGGCCCGCGGCTGCTCGCCTACGCCCGCCGGGCCGCCGACGGCGGGATCCGGACGGCCCTGTTCTCCGGGGCGCACGCGGTGCCCGACGGCTGCGCCGACGCCTTCGGCACGGTGCTGCTCGGGGCGGTCCGCGGGGCCCGCAAGCCCAGCCCGGACGCCTTCGCCGCGGCGGCCGCCGCGATCGGCCTGGACCCGGCGGACTGCGTGGTCGTCGATGACATGGGCGTCTGCGTGCGCGGCGCGGCGGCGGCCGGGGCGGTCGGGGTGCAGCACGTGAGCGCCGACGCGACGCTCGCCGAGCTGGAGATCCTGCTGGGCGTCGACGCCGGGTCGTGACGTGCGGAGGCGCCGCCCGCTGCTCGCGGACGGCGCCTCGATGGTCGGCCCGGCTGCTGCCGGGCCGGTCCCGCTACGGGCCGATGTGACCGGCCCGGATCACTGCTGCGGGGGCGGCGGCTGCTGGCCGCCCTGCGGCGGCGGCGCCTGGCCGGGCTGCTGCTGGCCCTGCGGCGGCGGGGCCTGGCCCGGCTGCTGCTGACCCTGCTGCGCGGTCGTGTCGCCGCTACCGGTCCGCTCGCGGGCGAACTTCGTCGCGGTGTCGATGTGCTGCTCGTTGCCGGCGAACTTCTTCTTGGCCGCGTCCCCGGCCTTGTTCAGCGCCTGGTCGACCTTGTCGTCGTGCTTGCCGAGCAGGTCCTTGGCCTTGTCCAGGAAACCCATGCCGGCCATGGTCGCGCGCTCAGGCTCCCGGCGCACCCTCGGCACGTACCCCGTTCGGGTGAGCAGCGTCCACGATCGACGAACGGAGCCGCGCGTGCTCCGGCCGGAGGTCCGCCACCCGGGTCACCCCGAGCAGCTGCATCGTGCGCTCGACCTCGCCGCGCAGGATCTCCACCGCCCGGGCCACCCCGGCCTCGCCGCCGGCCATCAGCCCGTACAGGTAGGCCCGGCCGACCAGCGCCGCCCGCGCCCCGAGCGCGACGGCGGCGACCGCGTCACCGCCGTGCATGATCCCGGTGTCGACCAGCACCTCGGCGTCGTCCCCGAGCTCCTGGACGACCGGCTCGATCAGCTCGGCCGGGACCGGCGCCCGGTCCAGCTGCCGGCCGCCGTGGTTGGACAGCAGCACGCCGTCCGCGCCCGCGTCGGCCACCCGGCGCGCGTCGGCCACCGACTGGACGCCCTTGACCACCAGCTTGCCCGGCCAGGTCTCGCGCAGCCAGGCCACGTCGTCCATCGTCAGGGCCGGGTCGAACACCCGGTTGATCACCTCGAACGGGGATCCGCCGCCCGAGGCGAGGCTCTCGAAGGCCAGCGGCTCGGTGGTGAGCAGGTCGAACCACCACCGCGGGTGCCGGGCGCCGTCGAGGAAGGTCCGCAGCGACAGGGCGGGCGGGATGGACAGGCCGTTGCGGACGTCGCGGCGCCGGTTGCCTCCGACCGGGGTGTCGACGGTCAGCATCAGCGTGTCGTAGCCGGCCGCCGCCGCCCGGGCGACCAGGTCGTGCGCGAACGACCGGTCCCGCCACAGGTAGAGCTGGAACCAGTTGCGGCCGCCGGCGCCGGCCCGGGCGACGTCCTCGATCGTCGTCGAACCCATGGTGGACAGCGTGTACGGGATCCCGGACCGGGCCGCGACGGCGGCGACCGCCCGCTCGCCCGCGGTGTGCATCATCCGGGTGAAGCCGGTCGGGGCCAGCGCGAACGGCAGCGCCGAGCGGCCGCCTAGGACGTCGGTCCCGGTGTCGACCCGCGACACGTCGCGCAGCACGCTCGGCCTGAACTCGACCGAAGCCCACGCGTCGCGGGCGCGGCGCAGGCCGATCTCGTCCTCGGCGGCGCCGTCGGTGTAGTCGAACACCGCCCGCGGCGCCCGTCTGCGGGCGAGCAGCCGCAGGTCACCGATGCTCGCCGCGCGGGCCAGCCGGGCCGCGGTGCGGTCCAGGGTGACGGGCGCGGGGCGCAGCAGCGGCGCGAGCTCGGACGGGCGCGGGATGCGACGGCGGACCATGGACGCCAGGGTAGGTACCCGGGCCGGGAACCGGGCGGGACGCCCTGGCCCGGGCGCTGCCGGGCTGCGGCCTGATCGCCTGGTCGACGACCGGTCCCGGTCAGCGGCGGCGCAGCAGCTCGTAGGCCGCGACCGCCCCGGCCGAGGCCACGTTCAGCGACTCCACACCGCCGAACATGGGCAGCGACAGGATGCCGTCGCAGCGCTCCCGGACGGCGTCGGTGAGGCCGTCGGTCTCGTTGCCGAGCACGAGCGCCACCCGGGGCGGCAGGTCGGCGTCGAGCAGCGACCCGCCGCCCGCGTCCAGCCCGAACACCGAGAACCCGGCGCCGTGCATCAGGTCGACGCCCTCGGCGGCGGTGGCGCAGCGCAGCACCGGCGCGGAGAACGCCACCCCGGCCGACGCCTTGATCACCAGCGGGTCGATCGCGGGCACCCCGCGCCGGGGGAGCAGCACGCCGTCCAGCCCGGCGGCGGTCGCGCTGCGCAGCAGCATGCCGACGTTCGACGGGTTCGTGACGGCGTCGAGCACCAGCACCGACGCCGGCCGCCTGGTGCCGAGATCGGACAGGAACACGCCGAGCGGTGCCATCCGCGGGGCGACGACGTCGGCGAGCACGCCCTGGTCGTGCCGGCCGTTGCCGGCGAGCACCTTCACCCGCTGTGCCGACGCCCGCTGCACCGGCACCCCGCGCCGGCGCGCGGCGGCGGTGATCTCGCGCTCCCCGCCGCCGCGGACCGAGTCGGCGAGGATCACCTTGTCCACCGCCAGACCGTCGTCGGCGAGCGCCTCGAGGACCGGTTTGCGGCCGTAGACGGTGATGAACCGGTCCTTCGGCGACACGGCCGGCGCGGCGGACTCGGACGGGGTGGACGGGACGGGGTCGGTCACGACGGCCAGAGTCCCACGCGCACGTAGGATCTCGACCATGCCGTCCCGGCTCTCCGCACTCGACGCCTCCTTCCTCTACATCGAGGAGGCGACCACGCCGATGCACGTCGGCGGCGTCTCGGTGTTCGACCGCCCGCGTGACGGCCTGGACTACGACCGGCTGGTCGAGCTGATCGAGCAGCGGCTGGCGCTGGTGCCCCGGTTCCGGCAGAAGGTCCGGCACGTGCCCGGCAACCTCGCCCGGCCGGTCTGGGTGGACGATCCCGAGTTCGACATCGCCTACCACGTGCGGCGCTCCGCGCTGCCCCGGCCGGGCAGCGAGGACCAGCTCACCGACCTGGTCGGGCGGCTGATGTCCCGGCCGCTGGACCACTCGCGGCCACTGTGGGAGATGTACCTGATCGAGGGCCTCGCGCCGGCCTCGACCGGCCGCGGCAGCGGGAAGGACGGCCGGGTCGCGATCCTCACCAAGACCCACCAGGCGATGGTCGACGGGATCTCCGCGATCGACATCGGACAGGTGATCCTGGACGTCTCCGCCGAGCCCCGCGAGACGCCGGACGAGCTGTGGATGCCGCGGCCGGAGCCGAGCGACGGCCAGCTGGTGCTGGACGCGATCGGCGAGGCCGTCACCCGGCCGACCGAGATCGTGGACAACGTCCGGGCGGCCACCGGGGACGCGCTGGCCACCGTCGGCAAGCTCGGCCGGGCCGCCGGCAAGGTGCTGACGATGGCGCGCACGGCGGGCCGCCGCGCGCCGGGGCTCCCGCTGAACGCCGAGATCTCCACCCAGCGGCGGTTCGCGCTGGCCCGCACCGACCTGGAGGACTACCGCAAGGTGCGGGCCGCCTACGGCTGCGACGTGAACGACGTCGTGCTGGCCGTGATCTCGGGCGCGCTGCGCACCTGGCTGATGTCGCGCGGCGAGCCGGTCGGCGGGTCGTCGTCGGTGCGGGCGCTGGTCCCGCTGTCGGTGCGCGGGGAGGGCGACGTGCCCAGCTCGGCGACCGGCGGCTCGCTGGGCAACCGGGTGGCGTCGTTCCTGGTGGACCTCCCGGTGGGCGAGCCGAGCCCGCTGGTGCGGCTGCACCAGGTGACCCACCAGATGCGCGAGCACACCGACACCGGCGACGCCGTCGGCGCGGACACGCTCGTCCGGATCGGCGGGTTCGCCCCGCCGACCCTGCACGCGGTCGGGGCGCGCGCCGCCAGCGGCATGTCCCGGCACTTCTTCAACCTGGTCGTCACGAACGTCCCCGGCCCGCAGTTCCCGCTGTACGCGGCCGGTGCCCGGATGCTGGAGATGTTCCCGGTGGTGCCGCTGGCCAAGGGCCAGGCCGTCTCCATCGGGCTCACCAGCTACGACGGCGGCGTCTACTACGGACTCAACGGCGACCGGGACGCGATGGGGGACATCGACGTGCTCGCCGGGATGGTGAACGAGTCGCTCGAGGAGCTCCTCGACACCCTGCGGCAGTAGCGAGAAAGGACCCACCCGTGCGGATCTACCTCCCCGCGACCTGGCCGATGCTGGCCCGGACCGTGTCCACCGGCACCTTCGAGCCGCTCGGCGGGACCGGGTTCGCGCTGACCCCGAAGCTGCGCGAGTCCTACGTGACCGGCGACGACGAGGAGCTGGAGTACGCCGCGCTCAGCGAGGCCGCGCGGGCGTCGCTGCGGCTGCTCGCCGTCGAGTTCGGGCTCGGCGAGGACGGCACCCCGCCGCGCCGGGTGGTCGTCGCCGCCGACACCGACGACGTCACCTTGCGGCCCGATCTCGACGACGGCGCGGTCCGGGTGACCGGCCCGGTCCCGGTGGCGAAGATCGCCGCCGTGCACGTCGACCTTCCGGAGGCCGAGCACGCCGTCCGCGAGGCCGCGGGTGCGGTCGACAAGGCCGATCTCGGCGACCTGGACGCCGAGTTCCTGGTCGGTGAGGCGGAGGACTTCGAGCTCGCCTGGTACGACGGGTCCGAGCTGCCGTTCCTGGTCGAGCTGGGCTGATCCGCGCCGGCGACCGGCGCTCAGCCCCGCACCGGTGGCTCGATCGTGATCGGGCTGCCCCAGTCGCGGTAGCGCAGCAGCAGGTCCAGGGTGCCGGCGTCGGGCAGCTGCTGGCGCAGCCGCGCCCGCAGCGGGCGCCGGTCGGCGTCCAGCCAGATCTCGGTGCTGATCCGGGTCACCCCGGCCTGCTGCTGCGCGGTGAGCGCCGCGAGGAGGTCCGGCTCGGTCTCCACCGCGATCGCCCGGACCAGGTCGACGACCAGGGTGTAGTGCACGACGGGGACACCGTCGACGTCGGTGTCCCGGGCGTCGGCGACCAGCACCGCCTCCGGGTAGCGGGCGATCGCGGCCAGCGGATCGGCGCCGGCGGCGACGTTCGCGGCGAGGGTGGCGTCCGCGACCTGCTCCGGCGCGATCGGCCCGATCCCGGGCTCCACCCAGTCCGCGGCGCCCTGCGGGTGCAGCCAGGTGCGCTCGCCGATCCGGACGACGCCGGTGGTGCCGGGCGGGGCGCCCTCCGGCCCGGACCGCAGGTCCAGGCGCACCGCGGGCGCACCGCCCTCCGGGGCGAAGCGGACCGCGCCCTCGCCGGTGACCGGGACCGGCCCGGCCCGGTCGGTCAGGGTCCCGGCGACGGCCAGCGCGGCGCCGCCGTCGGACCGGGTGCGGGCACCGACGTCGGCGATCAGCGGCGCCGGGTCGTAGTACTTCGGCAGTGTGCTGCCGGTGGCCGGCGGCGGGGTGGAGCCCGTCGAGCCGGGCCAGGCGCACCCGGTCAGCCCTCCGGTGAGCAGCGCGACGCCGAGCATGACGGCGCCGAGCAACAGTGCCGCTCGCCGTTCCGGCACGTCGCCTCCGCCCCCTGATCATCAGCCCTGGTCGAGCAGCGCCACGAGGATGCGGCGCAACGCGTCGAGTCTGCCTCCGCCGAGCGATCCGGCGGCGACCAGGTCGTCCAGTGCGCACTCCGGATCGGCGGGCGGCCCGAGGTGCCCGCAGCCGCGCGGGCAGTCGTCGATCGCCGCGGCGAGGTCGCCGAACGCGGCGACCACGTCGTCCGGCCCGACGTGCGCCAGCCCGAACGAGCGGATCCCCGGCGTGTCGACGACCCAGCCGTCGGCGTGCGGGAAGGCCAGCGCCGCGGTGGTGGTGTGCCGCCCCTTGCCGACCCCGGACACCCGGCCGATGGCCTGGTCGGCGGCCGGGACCATCGCGTTCACCAGGGTGGACTTGCCGACGCCGGAGTGCCCGACCAGCGCGCACAACCGACCGGTCAGCGCGGACCGCAGGTCCTCCAGGCCGGCCGGCGGGCCGTCCGCGGACCGTCCGGTGACGACCAGCGGCACCCCGAGCTCGCGGTACTGCGCGGCGAACGGCTCCGGATCGGTCAGATCGGACTTGGTCAGGCACAGCACCGGCTCCAGCCCGCCGGCGTAGGCGGCGACCAGGCAGCGGTCGACGAACCCGGTGCGCGGCGGCGGATCGGCCACCGCGGTGACGACGATCAACCGCTGCGCGTTCGCGACGACGACCCGCTCGTAGGGGTCGTTGTCGTCGGCGGTGCGGCGCAGCACCGTGTCCCGGTCGGCGACCCGCACGATCCGGGCGAGCGTGTCCGGCTCCCCGGACAGGTCCCCGACCAGGTCCACCCGGTCCCCGACGACGACCGGCGTGCGGCCCAGCTCGCGGGCCCGCATCGCGACCACCGGCGGCCGCTCCGGATCGGAGTCCGGGGCACACGTCCAGCGGCCGCGGTCGACCGCGGTGACCATCGCCCGGGACGCGTCGGCGTGCGCGGGGCGCCGCTTGCTGCGCGGGCGGGACCCGCGCCGGCCCGGGCGGACCCGGACGTCGGACTCGTCGAGCCGGTCGTGGCTGGGCACCCTCAGCGCCCCTCGGCGATCCCGAGCAGCGCCGACCAGCGGCCGGGGAAGTCCGGGATCGTCTTGTCGGTGCAGCCGATGTCGTCCACCGCGACGCCCGGCACCACCAGCCCGATGATCGCGCCCGCGGTCGCCATCCGGTGGTCGGCGTAGGCGCCCCACGGCCGGTCCGGCCGCCCGGCCAGCGGCTTCGGGTCGATCACCAGGCCGTCGTCGGTCTCGGTGACCGAGCCGCCGAGCGCGGTGATCTCGGTGGCGAGCGCGGCGAGCCGGTCGGTCTCGTGGCCGCGCAGGTGCCCGATGCCGCGCAGCCGGGACACCCCGCCGGCCAGCGCGGCGACCGCGGCGACGGTGGGGGCCAGCTCGCCGGCGTCGCGCAGGTCGACGTCGATCCCGGACAGCCGGTCCGGGCCGGTGACGGTGAGCCCGTCCGGTCCGGTCGCGATCCGGGCGCCGAACCGTTCCAGCACCGGCAGTACGTGCGCGCCGGGCTGGGTGCTCCCGGCCGGCCAGCCGCGCACCGTCACCCGGCCGCCGGTCACGGCGGCCGCCGCCAGGAACACCGCGGCGTTCGACAGGTCCGGCTCGATCGCCCAGTCCCGCACCGCGATCGGGCCGGGTTCCACCCGCCAGCTGTCCGGCTCGTCGTCGTGCACGGTGACGCCGGCCGTCCGCAGCATGTCGACGGTCATCGCGATGTGCGGCAGCGACGGCACCGGCGGGCCGGCGTGCCGGACCGTCACCCCGCGCTCGAACAGGGCGCCGGAGAGCAGCAGCCCGGACACGAACTGGGACGACGCCGACGCGTCGATCGTGACCTCGCCGCCGTGGGCCGGCCGGTCGCCGTCGAGCCGGAACGGCAGCGCGTCCCCCTCGATCCGGGCGCCGAGGGTGCGCAGCGCGTCGAGCACGGTGCCCATCGGGCGTTCCCGGGCGCGCGGGTCGCCGTCGAACCGCACCGCGCCGCGCGCGGTCGCGGCGGCCGGCGGGACGAACCGCATGACCGTCCCGGCCAGCCCGCAGTCGACCTCCGCCGGGAACTCGGGCGTGCCGCCGCGCAGCCCGCCGTGCGCGCCGGTCCGCACCGTGTCGCCCTCGGTGGTGACGGGCACGCCGAGCGCGGTCAGCGCGCCGGTCATCAGGGTGGTGTCGCGGGTCGGCGGGGCGCCGTCGACCCGGCAGACGCCGCCGGAGAGCCCGGCGAGCAGCAGCGCCCGGTTGGTGACCGACTTCGAACCGGGCACCGAGACGGTGCCGGTCACCGGGGCGGCGGGCGTGGGTGCGGACCAAGAGCTCACGGTCCCATCTTTCCCCACGTGGAAGGATGGGACGCATGTGCGGCCGTTACGCCTCCACGAAGGCCCCCGCCGACCTGGCCGACGAGTTCCACGCCGTGGACGCCACGGCGGAGTCGTCGCAGCGGCCGGACTACAACATCGCGCCGACCAAGGACATCATCGTCGTCGTGCAGCGGCACCCGCGCGACGACGACGGCGAGCCCGATCCGGCCGTCACCGAGCGGTCGCTGCGCACCGTCCGGTGGGGCCTGGTGCCGTTCTGGGCGAAGGACCCCTCGGCGGGCGCCCGGATGGTGAACGCCCGCTCCGAGACGGTCGCCGAGAAGCCTGCGTTCCGCCGCGCCGTCGCCTCCCGGCGCTGCCTGTTCCCGGCCGACGGCTGGTACGAGTGGCAGCGCCGGGACGCCGTGCCGAAGGCGGAGGGCGGTTCGGGCAAGCCGACCAAGCAGCCCTACTTCACCGGCTACGCCGACGGCGCGACCCTGGCGATGGCCGGGATCTGGGAGTTCTGGCGCCCGAAGCCGGACGCCGGCGGCGAGCTCCTCGAGAAGTACCCGGACGGCCTGGTGACCGCCTGCGTGCTCACCACCGAGGCAGTCGGCCCGCTCGCCCAGGTGCACGACCGGATGCCGCTGGTGCTCGCCCCCGGCGACTGGGACGCCTGGCTGGACCCGGACGCCGCGGCGGCCGACGGGCGGGTCGCCGCGCTGCTCACCCCGCCCACCCCGGAGCTGGTCGCGACGCTGGCGATCCGGCCGGTGTCGTCGCAGGTCAACAGCGTCCGCAACAACGGCCCCGAGCTGCTGGCGGAGCTGCCCGCCGACCAGGTGCGGGAGCCGATCCAGCTCGACCTGCTCTCGTGAGCGGGACCATCGAGGAGATCGACACCCCGCGCGGCGCGGCCCGGGTGACCCGGCATCCGGCGGCGTCCGGCGCGCCGCGCGGGCTGCTGCTGCTCGGGCACGGTGCCGGCGGCGGCGTCGACGCACCCGACCTGGTGGCCGCGACCGGCGCGGCCACCGGCGCCGGGTTCGACGTCGGGCTGGTCGAGCAGCCCTACCGGGTGGCGGGCCGGCGCGCCCCGGCCCCGGCCGGGCACCTCGACGAGGCGTGGCTGGCGGTCGCCGCCGCGGTCCGCGGCGACCTGCCGCTGGTCCAGGGCGGGCGCAGCTCCGGCGCCCGGGTGGCCTGCCGCACCGCCGCGGCCACCGGCGCGGCCGCCGTGCTGTGCCTGGCTTTCCCGCTGCACCCGCCGGGCAGGCCCGAGCGGACCCGGCTGCCCGAGCTGGCCGGTGCCGGGGTGCCGGTGCTCGTCGTGCAGGGCCGCAGCGACCGGTTCGGGATCCCGGACAAGGGGCCCGGCCGCCGGGTGGTGCTGCTCGACGGAGACCACCGCCTGAACAAGGACCCGGCCGGGTTGGCCGCGGCGGTCCGCGACTGGCTGGTCGGCACCCTCGGCTGACCGGTCTCCCGGCTCAGGACACGAGCAGCCACAATCCGCTCACCATCAGCATCCCGGTCCAGCTGAGGGCGGTCATCATCACCGTCCAGGTGCGCAGGCCGTCGGCGACCGACAGGCCGAGCAGGCGGGTGACGATCCAGAACCCGGAGTCGTTGACGTGGGACAACGACGACGCGCCACAGCCGATCGCCAGCACGATGAGCACGACCTGCAGGCTCGTGAAGTCCCCGGCGGCCACGGTCGACTGCACCAGGCCGGCGGCGGCCAGCGTGGCGACGGTCGCCGAGCCCTGGGCCACCCGGAAGATCGTGGCGAGCAGGAACGCGAGCAGCAGGACCGGCACGCCGGACTCGACGAGCACGCCGGAGACGCTGTCGCCGATCTCGCTCTCGGAGAGCACCTCGGCGAACACCCCACCGGCGCCCGTGACGAAGACGACGATGGCGGCGGGGGCCAGTGCGGCGTTCATCAGCGAGCCGAGCCGGTCCATCGACCAGCCGTGCCGCACGCCCAGCACGAGACTGCTGAGGACGACGGCGAGCAGCAGCGCGAATGCCGGGGAACCGACCAGTGAGGTGACACCGTGCAGCGTCGATCCGTCCTCCAGCGCCAGCTCGCTGATCGTGCCGATCGCGATCAGGACGACCGGGACCAGGATCATCGCGGCGACCGTGAACGGTGCCGGTCCGCCGTCGGACCCGGGTGCGGTGTCCGCGTCGTCGGTGTCGCCACCCGGGTCGCCGTCCGACCGGGCGGATCCGGCCCCGGCCGACTCGTCGAACCGTCGCTGGACATCGGCGTCCACCCGGAACTCGCGGCCGGCGAACATCAGCCGTCCGACGTAGTAGGCCTGCACACCGAGTGGCACGGCGATCAGGAGACCGACGAGCACGACCAGGCCGATGTCGGCGCCGACCAGGGTCGCGCCCCCGGTGATCCCGGGATGCGGCGGGACGAGGCCGTGGATCAGGGCCATGATCCCGCCGACCGGGACGCCGACGACGACCGGAGTAACGTGTCCGGCCGCCTTGGCGAAGCTGAACAGGATGGGCAGCAGGATGATGTAGGCGACGTCGAAGAAGATCGGGATGACGACGATCGAGGAGACGACGATCAGCGCCGGCCCCACCCGCTCCGGACCGAGCCGCCGGGTGAAGCGCTCGGCGAGGACCCGGGCGCCCCCGGTCTTCTCCACGACGGCGCCGAGCATCGCTCCCAACCCGACCAGGAGCGCGACGTTGCCGAGCGTGCTGCCCATGCCCTCGATGACGGTGGGCATGATGTCGGCCGGGGACATCCCGCCGGCGAGCGCGGTCGCGACGGCGACGATCAGCAGCGCCAGGAAGGCCGGGACCTTCAGCCAGATGATCAGTGCGAGGAGCAGCGCGACCGCCGCGATCGCGATACCGATGAGGGCGACGACGCTCATGATGGTGGCGTGTCCTTCCGTTCGTCGTCGAGCGGAGTGGTCGCCGTGCAGCGAACCGGTCGGACGCTGACCGATGGTGACGGCATGCGCCACCATCGTGCGTCCCCGTCACCGAGGCTCGTCGATATCAACGACCCTGTCAATCAATCGGATGATCCCGCTGGTCCGTTCGGCGTCTCGAAGGCTGGCCGTGGATGACGGGGCTGCGCCGGTCCAGTGCCGGGGGGACGTCCGCCGGGTGCAGCGGCGCCGACAGGTACCAGCCCTGGCCGGTGTCACAGCCCAGCGACCGCAGCCGGGCCGCCTGCTCGGCGGTCTCCACCGACTCGGCGACCACCTCCAGCCCGAGGCCGTGCGCGAGCTCGATCATCGCCGACAGCACGACCGGGCTGTCCAGGTCGCGGCCGGGATGCCGGTCCGCCCGGGCCGGCATCGGGCCCTTCGCCGAGACGAACGACCCGGCGAGCTTCAGCACGTCGACCGGAAGCCGGTGCAGGTAGGCCAGGTTCGAGTAGCCGGTGCCGAAGTCGTCGATCGCGATCCGCACGCCGAGCCGGGACAGCTCCTCCAGGGCCGCGATCGGCCGCCCGCCCGCGGACATCAGGTCGCTCTCGGTCAGCTCCAGCTGCAGCGCCCTGGCCGGCCACCCGGTCTCGCCGAGGATCTCCACGATCCGCCGCACGGCGTCGTCCTGGCGGAGCTGGCGGCCTGCCACGTTGACGCTGAGCACGAACCGGCGCGCCGGATCGGCGTCGGCCCAGGCGCGGGCCTCGGAGCAGGCCCGGCGCAGTAGGTACAGGCCGAGCGGGACGATCAGGCCGGTCTGCTCGGCCAGCGGGATGAACAGGTCCGGCCCCAGCTTCTCGCCGTCGGCCGCCCGCCACCGGGCCAGCGCCTCGACCCCGGTCACCCGGCCGTCGGCGAACGACACCAGCGGCTGGTACTCCAGGTCGAACTCGCCGCGCTCCAGCGCGCCGGGCATCCGGCCGGCCAGCTCGAACAGGTGCACGTCGTGCCGGTGCCGCTGCGGGTCGAAGGCGGCGATCCGGTCCCGCCCGTCGCGCTTGGCCCAGTACATGGTGGTGTCCGCGGCCTGCATCAGCGCGGCGGCGCCGTCGTCGCGCGGGGCGGGATCGCCGTCGCAGGCCGGCACCGGCCAGGACACGACGCCGATGCTGGCGGACACCACGATCTCGCGGCCGCGCAGCGACACCGGCCGCCGGACGGTCTCCAGCGCCTGCTGGGCGACCGCGGTCAGCTGCTCCGGGCCGGTGCACTGCTCGATGAGCACGACGAACTCGTCGCCGCCCATCCGGGCGACGGTGTGCCCGAGGCTCCCGAGCTCGGCCTGCATGCGGTGCGCGACGGCGGTGAGCAGCTGGTCGCCCGCGTCGTGCCCGAGGGTGTCGTTGACCGCCTTGAAGCCGTCCAGGTCCAGGTAGCAGACGCCGACGGTGGCGCCGCCGGGGTCCAGCGCCTCCAGCGCGGTGGTGAGCCTGCTGAAGAACAGCGCCCGGTTCGGCAGCCCGGTAGCGGATCGTGCTCGGCCTGGTGTAGCAGCCGGGACTGCAGCAGGTGCCGCTCGGTGACGTCGGCGACCATCGCGACCAGGTAGCGCGGGGCGCCGTCCCGGTCCCGGATCAGCGAGACGACCAGCTCGGTCCAGACCTGCCGCCCGTCCTTGCCGAAGTACGCCTTCTCCATCCGGACGTGGCCGACCCGGCCGGCCAGCATGGCCTGGATCTTCGGCCACATCTCGGGGGTGTCCTCGGGATGGATGAACTCGAAGACCGAGCGCCCGACGATCTCGTCCGGCGGGTACCCGAGCATCTCGGCGAGCGCCCGGTTCGCCTCCAGGATCTGCCCGCCCGCGTCGGACACGCTGATCCCGAGCACCGCGTGCTCGAACACCGCGCCGTAGCGGGCCTCCGAGCGCCACCGGGCGTCCTCCGCGGCGCCGCGGGCGGCGAACGCGGCTGCGCTGATCCGCTCCTGCTCGGTGCGGGTCCGCTGCTGCAGGGTGCGCGCGTAGCCCGCGGACAGCGCGCCGACCGCGGCGGTGAAGCGGCGCAGTCGGACCGGATCGGCGATCCGGTCGGCGAAGTGGGTGGCCAGCACGTCCAGCGAGCAGCGCAGCGCCGCCGTGTCGGTCAGGTGCGCGGCGATCAGCTCGGCGCCGATCTCCCGGGCGGTCTCGATCTCGGCCCGCCCGTCGACGACGGCGGCGATCCAGTAGGCGGCACCGGCCAGCACGGAGCGCAGCTCGGCCCGCCCGGCCGAGACGAACCCACGGGCGTGGATCGCGGCGACCCAGGCGTCGGTCAGCCGCTCCACGCCCGGGTCGGGCCGGACCTCGCCCGTGCCCGCCGGTGCGGCATCGCCCACGTCCGCCTCCTGTCCTGCATGTCGTGTCGCCGGTCGGGCGACCTCAGCGGCGTGCCACGCCGGCCAGCCCCGGATAGCGCTGGACCTCCGGCCCGACCGGGGACTCCGGCCGCCACAACGGGATCCGGACGACGCCGGGGTCCAGCAGCTCCAGGTCGCCGAACAGCGCGGTGAGCTCCTCGGTGGAGCGCATCCGCATCGCATTGGGCGAGCGGTCCCGGTTGTAGATGCTCTGCGCCTCGTCCGCGCCCGCGTGCCCGCCCTCCGCGGTCGCGTGGCTGATCACCAGGTAGCTGCCCGGGGGTGCCGCGCCCAGGTAGGTGCGCACGAGCTCGGCCGGGCGGGCCTCGTCGGGCACGAAGTGCAGCACCGACACCAGCAGCACCGCGATCGGCCGGGAGAAGTCGAGGTGCGAGCGGGTCAGCGGGTTGTCCAGCACCTTGGCCGGGTCGGTCAGGTCGGCGGCGAGCACCTCGGTGCGGTCGTCGTCGCCGAGCAGGGCCCGGCTGTGCACCACCGCGATCGGGTCGTTGTCGACGTAGAGCACCCGGGCGTCCGGGATCTCGGCGGCCGCGATCTCGTGCACGTTGCCCGCGGTCGGGATGCCCGAGCCGAGATCGAGGAACTGGGTCACCCCCTGCGCGCACAGGTGGCGCACGGCCCGGCGCAGGAACGCCCGGTTCGCCTGGGCGACCGACGCCATCTCCGGCAGCACGCCGAGGATCTGCTCGGCGAACCGCCGGTCGGCCTCGAAGTTGTGCGAGCCACCGAGGTAGTAGTCGTAGACCCGGGCGACGCTGGGACGGTTCATGTCCACCTCGTCGGGTGCCCACGCCGGCCGGTCCATTCTGTGCTCCCCGCAACGGATTCGACGTCTTTCGACCAAGGGGAACCCTACTGGCCGGACGGCGCCCTGAGGGGGTACGCGCCGCTCAGTACAGCGCGATCGTGGCGACAGTGGCCCCGGTGAGTGACACCAGGTCGTCCGGGGCGAGCTCGATCTCCAGCCCGCGCCGGCCGCCGGAGCAGTAGATCGTGCCGAACCCGGCCGCCGACGCGTCGAGCACGGTGGGCAGGCGCCTGCGCTGGCCGAGCGGCGAGATCCCGCCCGCCACGTAGCCGGTGGTCCGCTCGGCGTCGGCGATCTCTGCCATCGCCGCCCGCTTGCCGCCCACCGCCGCGGCCAGCGCCTTCAGGTCGAGCTGCGCCGACACCGGCACGATCCCGACCGTCATGGCGCCGTCGACGACCGCGACGAGCGTCTTGAACACCCGGTCCGGGTCCTGGCCCATCGCCCGGGCCGCCCCCGGGCCGTACCCGGTCTCCCGGTCGTCGTGGGTGTAGCTGTGCACCCGGTGCGTGATCCCGCGTCGCACCAGCAACGCCGTCGCCGGGGTGCCCCTGCCCGCCATGTCCGCCCGACCTCCCGCACTCGCCGACGGCCCCGCCCGCCGCGGCCGTCGCGGGCAACCTACGGGAATGCCGTTCCGGCGCGTGACGTTCCCGGTGGTGTGACGACAGCAGTGATGGAGGCCCCCCGGGCGTCCGAGGCCGGACGGAACCGGTGGGGACGCGTACCCTCCGACACGACCGCCGCGCCGGTGACCCGCACCGGCGCGCGGTCCGTGTCACTGGAGAGGGGACCCTTGTCAGAACAGCCGGATCGGTCCGGGAACGAGCCGGTCGAGGAGGTCGGCACCGCCGATGCCGAGGGCAACCGGGCGCCGGAGGACGAGACGGTCGAGGAGCGCACCGCCCGCTTCGAGCGGGACGCGATGCCGCTGCTGGACCAGCTCTACGGTGCCGCGCTGCGGATGACCCGGAACCCGGCCGACGCCGAGGACCTGGTGCAGGAGACGTTCCTGAAGGCGTACTCGGCCTTCGGCTCGTTCCGCCGCGGGACGAACCTGAAGGCCTGGCTGTACCGGATCCTGACCAACACCTACATCAACGGGTACCGCAAGCGTCAGCGCCAGCCGCTGCAGGCGCCGACCGACGAGATCACGGACTACCAGCTGGCCCAGGCGGGCGAGCACACGTCCACCGGCCTGCGCTCGGCCGAGGTCGAGGCGATGGACGCGCTGCCCGATGACGACGTGAAGGAGGCCCTCTCGGCGCTGCCGGAGGACTTCCGGATGGCCGTGTACCTCGCCGACGTCGAGGGGTTCGCCTACAAGGAGATCGCCGAGATCATGGGCACCCCGATCGGCACCGTGATGTCCCGGCTGCACCGGGGCAGGCGCCAGCTGCGGGACATGCTGACCGATGTCGCCCGCGACCGCGGTTTCGTGCGCGGGGCGGGCAGCCAGGAGGTGACGGCGTCGTGAGCGCCGAGGAGGTTCCCGCCGAGCGCAACCCGCTGGCCGGTGACACCGCAGGCTGCAGCGAGGTGCTCGCGGAGGTGTGGCTGTTCCTGGACCGCGAGTGCGACCAGGAGCGCAGGCGGCTGCTGCAGCACCATCTCGACGAGTGCGCGCCCTGCCTGGCCGAGTACGGCATCGACGAGAAGCTGAAGGCCCTGCTGGCCCGCAAGTGCGGCGGGGAGTCGGCGCCGGAGGCCCTGAAGGACCGGCTCCGCACCCAGATCCGCTCGGCGGTGCTGGAGCAGGCGCAGGTGCGGGTCGAGTCCGGCCAGGAGGGCACCAGCGTCTCGGTGTCCCGGCGGCGCACGGAGTACCGGCGCGAGGGCTGAGCGCGGCGTGAGCACAGCACGCACGACAGCACGCACGAAGGGCGGGTACCGGGACCGGTACCCGCCCTTCGCACGTTCGGACGGCGACTCAGGTGTTCGGCTTCTTGCCGTGGTTCGCCTTCTTCTTGCCGCGGTCGCGGCGCTTGCGGGCACGCTTCGACATGATCGGCCCTCCTCTCCTCAGGGGTCACGGTTCCGCGGCGGTGCCGCGGGAGCTCGTGGCCGTGATTCTCGCATGTGGTGGGATGGGCGACCGTGACCACGCTCAGCCAGCTGCTCGCCGAGCACACGACGATGGACGGCGAGACCGCCGACCACCTCCAGCGGGTGGTGGGGGAGTGGCAGCTGCTCGCCGACATGTCGTTCGCCGACTTCCTGCTGTGGGTGCCGCTGGACGACCTGCACGCGGCCACCGACTTCACCGCCGAGGGATCGTCGCGGACGTCCACCGCCCAGTTCCTGTGCGTGGCCCAGGCCCGGCCGACCACCGCGCCCACCGCGCACCCGGACGACGTCGTCGGCCGCCGGGCCGCCCCGGTGGAGGTCGGCCAGCTGCGCCGGGCGGTGCTGGAGGGCCGCATCTGCCGGGACGACGACCCGCGCTGGCACCTGGAGGTGCCGGTGCGCCGGGAGACCATCCCGGTCCGCTACCACGGCCGCACCGTCGCGGTGTTGTCCCGGGACACGAACCTGTCGACCCCCCGGGTGCCCTCCCCGCTGGAGATCGCCTACCTGGGCAGCGCGTCGGACCTGTGCCAGATGATCGTGGACGGCACCTTCCCGCCGCAGTCCGGGCCGCCCGGCAGCGCGGAGGGCAGCCCGCGCGCCGGTGACGGCCTGGTCCGGCTGGACGCGCACGGCAACGTCGCCTACGCCAGCCCCAACGCGCTGTCGGCGTACCACCGGATGGGCCACGCCAGCGACGTCGCCGGGGCCGACCTGACCGCGGTGACCAGGGCGCTGGTGCTCGACCCGTTCGACGCCAAGGACGTCGCCGCCCGGATCGCCGACGCGCTGGCCGGCATCCCGTCGAGCCGGATGGAGATCAAGGGCAGGCGGGCGACGATGCTGGTCCGCGCGCTGCCGCTGCGCCCGCGCGGTGACGCCGCCGGTGCGCTGGTGCTGGTCCGCGACGTCACCGACCTGCGTCGCCGGGACGCGGCGCTGATGTCCAAGGACGCCACCATCCGGGAGATCCACCACCGGGTGAAGAACAACCTGCAGACCGTCGCGGCGCTGCTCCGGCTGCAGGCCCGGCGCAGCGAGCACCCGGAGGCCAGCCGGGCGCTCGAGGAGTCGGTCCGCCGGGTCACCTCGATCGCGCTGGTGCACGAGGCGCTGGCCTACTCGGTGGCCGAGGTCGTCGAGCTCGACGAACTGCTGCCGAAGGTGCTGCCCGCCATCCGGGACGGCGCGACCACCGAGTCGCGAGCCCGGGTCCGGGTGGACGCCGGGTTCGGCGCGCTGCCCGCGGGCAAGGCCACCCCGCTGGTGCTGGTGCTGGCCGAGCTGGTGCACAACGCGCTGGCGCACGCCTACGACCCGGGCGTCGCCGGTGAGGTGGTGGTCAGTCCGCGACGGTCGGCGAGCCGGCTCGAGGTGTCGGTGGCCGACGACGGGCACGGGATGCCCGCCGACTTCGACTTCGAGCAGTCGAAGGGCCTGGGCCTGCAGATCGTGCGCACGCTGCTGAGTTCGGAGCTGGAGGCGACGATCACCGTCTCCGCGCGGAACGGCGGCGGGACGGTGGCGCTGATCCGGCTGCCGCTGGGTGGCGGCTGAGCGGCGGCACGTCCGGGCCCGGTGGTCGCAACGGTCGCGGGCCGGATCGTCCCCGGGCGGTCGGTCCGGTGCGCCGGGTGACCGCATCGGTCACTGCGGGTGACCCGGGGCGTGAGCGGGCCCGCTGGCGGCACCGGATACCCTCGACCCGTGGCCGTTGATCCCGGTGCCGTGGTCGCGCCGGCACCGTGGTGGACAGGTCACGCGGGGTGGCAGATCACCCCGAACGCACCTCGGGCCCGTGGCCGGTGGCGTCCGGCTACGGGCCCGAGGTCGGGGAGCTACTTCTCTACTTCTTCGACCCGTGCGATCAGGCGGTGCGGGCGCGCGGGCGGGTGCTGCGCCGCTTCAGGGCGCGCCGCTCGTCCTCGCTCATGCCGCCCCAGACACCCGCGTCCTGCCCGGACTCGAGAGCCCACTGCAGGCACGACTCGGTGACCGGGCAACGCCGGCACACGCTCTTCGCTTCGGCGATCTGCATCAGGGCGGGGCCGCTGGTGCCGACGGGGAAGAAGAGCTCCGGGTCCTCGTCGCGGCAGATCGCGTCGTGACGCCAGTCCATGATTGCTTTCTCCTCTGGTGCGCGATCGGGGTCGCGCCGATCGTCATCTGTTACGTCCGTGTTCGGAGCTTGTGAATACTTTCACGAGCTCCGGCGGTCCTCAACGGGAAACTGCTCATCGGATACGTGAGTGGCCTCATAGCCGCTCGCGCACGACAGACCTGTGCCCCGAACTTTTCAGCCGCGGGCCGGTTCCTGAGAACCAGTGTCCCTGTCCGACACGGAAACGGCCACCCGAATCCCGTGTAGTACCCGACACCCCCCTGGCGGCGTTGCCCGGGGCCTCCCGCTTGCGTAGGGACCACCTTGGATCACCGGTTTGGGCTGGTGTAAGCCCCAACGGGACCGACGGTCCGCTCACATCGGTGAATGGCGGGGTTGCTCACTCCGGCGTGTGAGAGCGCCCGCACGGGGCGCGACGAACTGCCCGTCTCACACGACGACGCGTAACGCTCCCGGCACGCTCAGGAATTCCACGTCGGTCCGCTCGCCCAGGTGGTCGCCGTCCAGCTGCAGCGCCAGCGGCCGATCGGAGGTGATCCTGACCTGGGGGACGGCGTCGTGGCGCACGACGTGCCTGCCGTGCGGGTCACCGTCGGCAGCCAGCATCTGACGCAGCGTCGTCGCGATCGTCCTGGGCCCCAGGCCGGTCAGCGCGAACAGCCCGAGCCCGCTGCCGAACGACGAGCGGGGGTTCGTCCGGACCGCGCGGCCCGACAGGTAGGTCCACGGGTCGGTGTTCGAGACGAACGCCAGCCGCACCCCGCCCAGCGGCGCGGCCCCCGGGATCTGCACCGTCATCGACGGCGGCCGGTGCAGCTGGGCCAGGTACTGCCCGATCGCGGTGATCGCGTACCGGCCGGGGCTGGCCTCGTACCCCTGCGCCCTGGCCCGCTCGACGGCGGCGACCACCTCGGCGTCCCAGCCCATGCCCGCGTTGAAGGTGAACCACCGGTCGTCGGCGTGGCCGAGGCCGACCAGCCTGCGCCGCCGGGCGGCGAGCGCGGTCAGCACGTGGCCGGTCGCCTCGACCGGGTCGCGCGGCATCTCCAGGGCGCGGGCGAACACGTTCGCCGAGCCGCCGGGCACCACGGCCAGCATCGCGGTGGCGTCCGGGTCCGGCCGGGGCGGGCCGCTCCCGGTGCCGGTCTGCGCGGCGAGCAGCCCGTTGACGACCTCGTTGACCGTGCCGTCGCCGCCGAGCGCCACCACCAGCTCGACCCCGTCGGCGACGGCCGCCGCGGTGGCCTCCGCGGCGTGCCCCCGGTAGCGGGTCTGCAGCACGTCCAGCTTGAGTTCGCTGGCCAGCGCCTTGGTCAGCACGTCCCGGCCGGCCGCCGTCGTCGACGTGGCCTGCGGGTTGACCACGAGCAGCGCGCGCACGGGCCGACTGTAACGACCACCGCCGCCCGGCGGGTCCGGGCGGGTGCGTGCTGCCTATCCTCGGAGCCGTGGCCGAGGAGCAGCGCAACGACGTCCCCGCCGCGCCGCGCGTGCCGGAGAACGTGAAGGTGTCCGGCCTGCTGGTGGCCGTGCAGGGCGTGGTCGGCGTGGTGGTGGCCGTCGTGCTGGGCCTGCGGGCGTTCGAGGCGGGTGGCCCCCGGCTGTACTATGGCCTCGCCGAGTCCGGGATCTTCCTGCTGATGGGCGGCGCCGTCGTCGGCATCGGCTACGGCCTGGTCCGCGGCCTGCACGGCTGCCGCACCCCGGCGATCGTGGTGCAGCTGCTGCTGCTGCCGGTCGTCTACAGCCTGCTCGGGCCGTCCCGGCAGCTGTTATGGGGCATCGTCTGCGGGCTGTACGTGGTGCTCACCTTCATGCTGCTGATCAGCGAGCAGTCCAAGCGCTGGGCGCTCGGCGAGGACGAGCCCGGTTCCTAGCCGGCCCGGCCGGCGAGCGCCGCGAGCGGGCCGCCGGTGAGCCGGTAGGTCGTCCAGCCGTCGTTCGGCCCGGCGCCGATCGCGTGGTAGAAGCCGATCGCCGGTTCGTTCCAGTCCAGGACGTTCCACTCCAGCCTGGCCCAGCCGCGCCGGGTGCACTCCGCAGCCAGCGCGGCGAGCAGCCGCAGGCCGTGCCCCTCGCCGCGGTGCGCCGGGCGGACGTAGAGGTCCTCCAGGTGCATCCCGGCGACCCCCTCCCAGGTGGAGAAGGTGCGGAACCAGATCGCGGTGCCGACCACCGCGCCGTCGGCGGTGGTGGCGACCAGCGCGGCGGCCGACGGGTCCGGGCCGAACAGCGCGGCGTGCAGCCGGTCGTCGGTGAGCCGGCACTCGTCGGCGGCCTTCTCGTACTCGGCGAGCTCGTGCACCAGCGCCACGACGGCCGCGACGTCGCCGGGCCCGGCCGCCCGGACCCCGCTCACCGCGGACCCCGGGTCGGGCGCTGGTTGACGTGGTCCAGCCGCGGGACGCCGCGCTCGAAGCCGAGGACCGTCACCCCGGCCGGGTCCATCGCCACGTGCACCCCGCCGGTGGCGGGGAGGCCGATCCAGCGCGCGGTCAGCACCCGCGAGAAGTGGCCGTGCCCGACCAGGACGACGTCGCCACCGTCGAGCAGGGTGCGCGCCTCGGCCAGCACGGCGTCGGCCCGCCGGCACACGTCGTCCGGCGTCTCGCCGCCCGGCCACGGGCCGTCCCAGATGGTCCAGCCGGGCAGCGTCTCGCGGATCTGCGGGGTGGTGCGGCCCTCGGCGTCGCCGTAGTCCCACTCGGCGAGCCGGTCGTCGATCGCGTCCACGGTGAGCCCGGCGAGCGCGGCCGTGTCCCGCGCGCGCGTGCGCGGGGAACAGAGGACCCGGGCCGGCGGCGCGGCGTGCCGGACCAGGGCCAGCGCGTCGCGCACCGCGCAGGCGGCGTCCCGGCCGTCGTCGGTGAGCCCGATGTCGGTCCGCCCGGTGTGCCGCCCGGTCCGGGACCACTCGGTCTCGCCGTGCCGGAGCAGCAGGATCCGGCCGCGGGGGTCGTCGTCGCTCACGATCGCCGACGCTACCCGGACGGCGGGTGCCCGCGGTCCTCCGCGAGTGGCCCCGGGTGGCGCCGGGTCACCCGGACGGGTCGGTGTCCCACCCGACCGGGTCGTCGGTCGTGGCGCCGGCCCGGCGCGGCCGGTCGGTCCGGTGAGATGGGGCCGGTCCCGTCCGTTCCCGAGGAGTGACATGTCGCAGCACCCCCGCCGGGCCGCCCGGCGGATCGCCGGGCTCGGCACCGCCGCCGGCCTGGTCCTCGCCGCCGCGTTCGGCGCGGCCGCCGCCGATCCGGGCGGCGCCGGTGCGGCTGCCGCGGTGCCGGCCGCTGCCGGTGTGGCTGCCGCGGTCCCGCTCGCCGCGGGCCCGGCGGTCGTTCTCCCGGCCGCGCAGTCCGCGCCGGCGGTTCCGGCGGTTCCGGCGGCGCAGCCGGCCGGCGCCGGGATCGGCCCGGGCGTGCAGATCGCCACCCCGGTGGCCGGCGGGGCTGAGCTGTGCACCGCCAACTTCCTCTACACCGCGGCCGGGGCGGCCGACGGGCAGCGCGACGACGACGGGCCGGTGCACCGACGCGTCCCGGCCGGGGCGCTCTACCTCGGCACGGCCGCGCACTGCATGGTGGCGGAGAGCGCGCGGTCCTCGGTCGACGGCTGCGTGGAGCCGGTGCAGCCGCACGGCACCGAGGTCGGGATCGTCGGCCGGGACGGCACCGTGCACAGCGGCCGGGTCGCCTACAACTCCTGGGCGGTGATGCAGGAGCGCGGGGAGCGCGACCCGCAGCTCTGCCTCTACAACGACTTCGCGCTGATCGAGCTCGGCCCGTCCGCCGCGGCGGTCGCCGACCCGACGGTGCCCGGCTTCGGCGGCCCGTCCGGGCTGAACGCGGCGGGCACCGCGGGCGGTGACCGGGTCTACAGCTACCAGCCGAACCAGGCCGCGCCGACGCCGTTCAAGCAGGGCGTGTCGTTCGGCAGGCCGGAGGGCCCGCGCACGCACGTCGTCGCCACGCTCCCGCCGGGCGTGCCGGGGGACTCCGGCGCCGGCTACCTCGACGCGCAGGGACGCGCGTTCGGGGTGCTGTCCAGCCTGATGCTGCCGACCGCGACGAACGGGGTCACCGACATCGCCCAGGCGCTCGGCTACGCCGCCGCGTTCGGCACGCTGGGGCCGGTCGAGCTGGTCCCGGGCACCGCCGGGTTCACCCCGCGCGGGATGCCGCTGACCGAGCTGCCCGCCGTCCCGGAGCGGCCGCTGCCCGAGGTGCGGCCGGTGCCGCTGCGCTGAACCGCCGGCGCCGTACGCGCGTCCTGTGCCCATGCCCACTCCGGCGGCGCGGGACGCGCGGAACCCGCCGGTGTCCCGGTTAGACTCCGGCCCAGACCCGACAGCCGTGTCCCGGCGCGGGGCCGCATCCGGCCCCGGCCGCCGGGATGGCCGTCCGGCACCGAGAGCAGGTCGACGACCCCGCGACCCCCGGTGCAACGGCAGGCGCCGCCCGCTCCGGCGCCGCTCACGTACCTCACGTATGGAGTCTTCGATGACGCTCGCCCAGGACCGGCCCGGAACCACCGCCCCCGCGCGGGACGAGGTGTTCGGCGCGCACGAGGGCGGCAAGCTGGCGACCGGTCTGACCGCACCGCTGGCCGACGCCCGCGATCTGTCCATCGCCTACACGCCCGGGGTCGCGGACGTGTGCCGGGCGATCGCCGACGACGCGGCCCTGGCCGCCCGCTACACCTGGGCGCACCGGCTGGTCGCCGTGGTCAGCGACGGCACCGCGGTGCTCGGGCTCGGCGACATCGGCCCGCGCGCGTCGCTGCCGGTGATGGAGGGCAAGTCGGCGCTGTTCAAGTCGTTCGCCGGGCTGGACTCGATCCCGCTGGTGCTCGACACCACCGACGTCGACGAGATCGTCGAGACGCTGGTCCGGCTGCGGCCCACCTTCGGCGCGGTCAACCTGGAGGACGTCGCGGCGCCGCGCTGCTTCGAGCTGGAGCGCCGGCTGATCGAGGCGCTGGACTGCCCGGTGATGCACGACGACCAGCACGGCACCGCCGTGGTCCTGCTGGCGGCGCTGAACGGTGCCTGCCGGGTGCAGGACCGTGCGCTGCGCGACCTGCGGATCGTCATCTCCGGTGCGGGGGCCGCCGGGATCGCCTGCGCCCGGATCCTGCTCGCCGCCGGCGCGTCGGACGTGGTGCTGCTCGACTCCCGCGGGATCGTCGACGCCGCCCGCGGCGGGGTGAAGGCGGAGCTGGCCGCGGTGACGAACCCGCGCGCGGTGACCGGCGGGATCGCCGAGGCGCTCGCCGGTGCGGACGTCTTCGTCGGCCTGTCCAGCGCCACCCTGCCGGAGGAGCTGCTGGCCACGATGGCTCCGGAGGCGATGGTGTTCGCGCTGTCCAACCCCGATCCCGAGGTGCACCCGGACGTCGCCGCGCGGCACGCGGCGATCGTCGCGACCGGGCGCAGCGACTTCCCGAACCAGATCAACAACGTGCTGGCGTTCCCGGGGATCTTCCGCGGGGCGCTGGACGCGAACGCCCGGCGGATCACCGACCGCATGAAGGTGGCCGCGGCGACGGCGATCGCCGACGTGGTCGCCGACGAGCTGTCGCCGACCAGCATCGTCCCCGGGCCGTTCGATCCGCGGGTGGCGCCCGCGGTGGCGGCGGCCGTCGCCCGGGCCGCCGTCACCGGCGACGGGGCCCGCTGAACCGGCCGTCGGCACCGGGCAATCGGGTCACGCAGCGTGCACGTACGGTCGCTGCGCCGAACGGCACGCCCCGCTGTGAGCGGTTGTTCACTGTAGGTCAAGTTCATTGCCACCGCTCGCCGAACGGACGGATCCCTTCGGCGTGACCAAACACCCGGTCACCAACGCTGCGCCGGTGACGGGCCGGTCGGATTGGTCCGATTGGCGGCATTACCCGCTGTGCAGGGTCGCTCGATCGGGCTACCGGGGCGGATCGCCCGGCCCGGCATCTCGTTGAGCGGGTGGAGCTGCCGAACGGAACGGAGGCCGGCGTGGCCGAGGTGGAACCGCGGGCGGGACATCGTCCGGGTGGTGCGTCCCAGGATGTCGCCGGCGAACCGGGTGTCGACCCGGTCGAGCCGACATCCCGGACGACCCGCGACGCGGACCGGCCCGCCGGGCTGGCCGGTGACCTCGCACGGGCCTTCGCCGGCCCGGGCGGCGGCCGGGCCGGCCGGGTGCGCCCCGCGCCGGACCGCGGCCCGTACGCCGATCCCGCCGACGTGCCGGTCGCCGACGTGCCGGCCGCCGATCCCGGCCCGGGCCCGGATCCGGCCGCCCCGTTCGACGGGCCGGCCGGCACGGACGCCCCGGACGTCGCCGGCGCCGGGTTCGGTGAGCCGCCGTTCGGCAGGCCCCGCCCGACCCCGCGGCCCTCGCCCACCGCCCGCCGCCCGCAGCCGCCCGCCGCGGCCCCGGACGGCAGGCCCGACCCGGCCGACCACTCGGCGGTGCAGCTCCCGCCGTCGCCCGCGCTGCTCTGCGACGCCGCCGGGATCGTGCTGCACACCAACGCCGCGCTGCGCCGCCTCGCCGGGTCGGCCGACCCGACCGGGATGAAGCTGCCGCAGCTGCTGGTCGGCCCCGACTCCGACGCCCGCCTGGTCCGTGCCGACCGCAGGCTGGCCCGGGTGAAGGTGGTCCGCTGGCCGCAGCCGGGCAACCGGACCGTCGTGCTGCTCACCGCGTTCCCGGACGCGACGGCGGCCCCGTCCGACGAGGCGCCCGCGCTGGACCTGGAGCGCGCCACCCGGTCCGGCACCTGGACCTTCGACCTGCAGGCCGGCACGCTCACCCGCAGCGAGGGCCTGGTCGAGCTGTACCGCTCGCTGGGCGTGCGCCCCGACGGCGCCGACGGGCCGATCGAGGGCGAGCAGGTCGAGCGGGTCTGCCGGCTGCTGCGCCGCGGCCCGGAGGAGCTGTCGACCGCGAGCCGTCCCGCTCACTCGTCGGAGATCCGGCCCGAGGGCGGCGCGGTGCTGTCCTGCCGGACCCGGATCGACCGGACCCCCGGTGGCGCGCCGCTGCGGCTGATCGGCACCGTGCAGGACGTCACCGACCGGCGGCGCGCCGAGTCCCGCGCCCAGCGCTCCGGCCAGCGGTTCGCCGAGCTGGTCGCCACCATCACCACCGGCGTCGCGATGCTCGACGGCCGCGGCCGGATCGTCGACGCCAATCCGGCGCTGTGCCGGCTGCTCGACGCCGACCTGGAGACGCTGCGCGGCGTCCCGGCCCGCAGCCTGTCCGCGGAGCCGCAGTCCGGCGACCGCAACGGCCTGCCGGACTGGCTGCGCGCGCCGTCCGACCCGGAGTCGACCTACCGGATCGACTCGCTGCCGCTGCTGCGCGCCGACGGCACCCGGGTGGACTGCGAGGTCGTCGTCAACGCGGCCCCGTCCGACGACGGCAGGCCGTTCTGGCTGCTCGTGGTCACCGACGTGGGCGAGCGCCGGCGCGCCGCCGACGTGCTGCGCGAGGCGAACACCGTCGACCCGCTGACCCGGCTGCCGAACCGGGCGGGCCTGCTCGAGGTGGCCGACCGGGCGCTGGCCGGGCCGGACGCCGGACGGGTCGCGGTGGTCGTCGGCGACGTCGACGACTTCGCCCGGGTCAACACCGGCCTCGGGCACTCCGACGGCGACGCCCTGCTGGTCGAGCTCGCCGGCCGGCTGCAGCGCGATCTCCCGCCGCTGTGCACGGCGGGCCGGCTGTCCGCCGACGAGTTCGCCGTCGTCTGCTCCGACGTCGACGCCGCGGGTGGCCCGCAGGCGCTCGGCGCGACCGTCGCGGAGCTGCTGCGCGGCACCGTCACCGTCGGCGGGCGGCCGGTCACGCTGACCGCCTCGGTCGGGGTCGCCACCCCGGACGCGGTGCCCGCCGGGCCGCACCCGCCGCGCGGCGACGACCTGCTGCGCTCCGCCGAGGTCACCGTGCAGCAGGCCAAGCAGCGCGGCCGCGGCACCGTCGCGATCGCCGATCGCGGCACCGTCGGCCCGGCCTGCCGGCAGCTGGAGCTGGAGGCGGAGCTGCGCGCCGCCATCGAGTCCGACGCGCTGCGCCTGGAGTACCAGCCGGTCGTCGCGCCGGACGGCACCGTGCTGTCCGCCGAGGCGCTGCTGCGCTGGTCGCACCCGGTGCACGGGGAGGTCTCGCCGGGCGAGTTCCTGCCGGTCGCGCAGCGCAGCGGCCTGCAGCGCGATCTCGACCTGTGGGTGCTGCGCACCGCCGCCGCCGAGGCCGCCACCTGGCCGCGGCACGGCCAGCGGATCGCCGTCGCGGTGAACCTGGCCGGCCTGCTGCCCGCCGATCCGGCCTTCCTCGACGAGGTGACCGCCGTCGTCGAGTCCTCCGGGCTGGGCTGGGACCAGCTGGTCCTGGAGCTGGTCGAGACCAGCCTGGTCGCGCTGCCGCGCCCGGCGCTGGACGCGATGAGCGAGTTGGTGCGCCGCGGCGTCCGCTTCGCCGTCGACGACTTCGGCACCGGCTACTCCTCGCTGGCCCGGCTCAAGGAGCTGCCGGCGCAGACTGTCAAGGTGGACCGCGCCTTCGTCACCGGCGTCGGCACCGACCCGGCCGACTTCGCGCTGGCCCGCGCCGTCGTCGAGGTGGCCAGGGCGATGGGCCGCGCCACCGTCGCCGAGGGCGTCGAGACCGCCGAGCAGTTCCACGTGCTGCGCGGGCTCGGGGTGAACGCGTTCCAGGGCTGGCTGTTCGCCCGCTCGCTGCGCCCGGAGGACCTGCACCGGGTGCTGCGCGGTGGCGGGCTCCCGACCCCCGCCACCACCGGAACCCCGCCCGGCGGCACCCCGGGCGCCTGGTAGGCCGCCGGGAGCGGTCGCCGCTGTCGGTGGTCCGGGTTACCGTGCCCGCAACAGGCGGCTGCCGGCCGGGCGGCCGCCGGGGGCAGGGGGAGCCCGCGATGATCGAGTTCCGGGGCGTCACGAAGCGCTTTCCGGACGGGACGGTCGCCGTCGACGAGCTGGACCTGGTGGCCGAGCAGGGGCGGATCACGGTGTTCGTCGGGCCGTCCGGCTGCGGCAAGACCACCTCGCTACGGATGATCAACCGGATGGTCGAGCCGACCTCCGGCGAGCTCCGGGTCGACGGGCAGGACGTTCTGGCCGCCGATCCGGCCGAGCTGCGCCGCGGCATCGGCTACGTCATCCAGCAGGCCGGGCTGTTCCCGCACCGGACCGTGGTGGACAACATCGCGACCGTGCCGATGCTGCTGGGCACCGGCCGGCGGGCCGCCCGGGACCGGGCGATGGAGCTGATGGAGACGGTCGGCCTGGATACCGCGATGGCCGGCCGCTACCCGAGCCAGCTCTCCGGCGGCCAGCAGCAGCGGGTCGGTGTGGCCCGCGCGCTCGCCGCCGATCCGCCGGTGCTGCTGATGGACGAGCCGTTCTCCGCGGTCGACCCGGTGGTCCGGGAGAGTCTGCAGGAGGAGCTGCTGCGGTTGCAGTCCGAACTCGGAAAGACGATCGTGTTCGTCACCCACGACATCGACGAGGCGATCAAGCTGGGCGACCGGGTGGCGGTGTTCCGGGTCGGCGGCCGGCTCGCCCAGTACGACGAGCCGGGCGTGCTGCTGTCCCGCCCGGTCGACGACTTCGTCGACACCTTCGTCGGCCGCGACCGCGGCTACCGGGGCCTGGGCTTCCTCACCTCCGAGGCGATCCCGCTCGGCAGCCTCGACATGGTCTCGGTCGGCGACCCGCGGCCCGGCTCGGGCTGGGCGGTCGTGCTGGACGACACCGGCCGGCCGCTGGGCTGGGTCGAGGCGGGCGACGGCGTCGTCACCGAGGACGGGATCGTCCCCGGCGGCTCGCTGTACGCGGTCGGCTCCGGCTCGCTGCGCGGCGCGCTGGACGCGGCGCTGTCCTCGCCGTCCGGGCAGGGCGTCGCGGTCGACGCCGACGGCCGGGTCGCCGGGTCGGTGACCGCCGACGCGGTGCTGGCCGCGCTGCCCGCCGCCCGCGACGACTCCGCCGCGTAGGGACCGGGCATGGACTGGGTCTTCCGCAACTCCGCGCTGGTCCTGGAGCTGACCCGCGAGCACCTGGTGCTGTCGCTGGTCCCGGTGCTGATCGGGCTGCTGCTGGCGATCCCGCTCGGCTGGCTCGCCAATCGGCGGCCGTGGAGCCGGACGCTCACGCTGAACGCGGCGGGCTTCCTCTACACGCTGCCGTCGCTGGCGCTGTTCGTGTTCCTCCCGCCGATCATCGGCACCCGCATCCTCGACCCGGTCAACGTGATCGTCGCGCTGACCGTCTACGTGCTGGCGCTGCTGGTCCGCACGGTCGCCGACGGGCTCTCCGCGGTGCCGCACCGGATCGTCGACTCCGCGACGGCGATGGGCTACCGCCCGGTCCGCCGGTTCCTGGCCGTCGAGCTGCCGATGGCGGTCCCGGTGATCACGGCCGGCCTGCGGGTCGCCGCGGTCAGCGCGATCAGCCTGGTCACCGTCGGCTCGGTGATCGGCTTCGGTGGGCTGGGCAAGATGTTCACCGAGGGCTTCCAGCGGGAGATCCCGCAGCAGACGATCGCCGGGATCGTGCTGGTCCTGCTGCTGGCGCTGTTGGTCGACGGGCTGCTTGTGCTGCTCGGGCGGCTGCTCACCCCGTGGGAGCGAGCTCAGCAGCGGGTCCGGCAGGGGGCGGGACGATGAACTACCTCGGCTGGCTGTTCACCGGCGAGAACTGGACCGGGCCGGACGGCATCCTGGTCCGGCTCGCCGAGCACCTCGGCTACACCGCACTCACGATGCTGATCGCGATGGCGATCGCGCTGCCGTTGGGCGCCTGGATCGGGCACACCGGGCGGGGCGGCGTGATCGTCGTCGGGCTGGCGAACGCGCTGCGCGCGCTGCCCACCCTCGGCCTGCTTGTGCTGCTGTTCCTGCTGGTCGGACTGGGCCTGCTCGGCCCGCTGATCGCCCTGGTGATCATCGCGGTGCCACCGCTGCTCGCCGGGACCTACGCCGGCGTGCGCAACGTCGATCCGGCCGTGGTCGACGCCGCCCGCGGGATGGGCATGCGCGGCCCGGAGGTGCTGTGGAAGGTCGAGCTGCCGAACGCGCTGCCGCTGATCGTCGGCGGCGTCCGCAGCGCGACCCTGCAGGTGATCTCGACGGCCACCGTCGCCGCCTACGTGGGCATCGGCGGCCTCGGCCGGTTCATCATCGACGGCCTCGGCCAGCGCGACTTCGGCGCCATGATCGGCGGCTCGATTCTGGTGGCGGCGCTCGCGGTCGTCGCCGACCTGGTGCTCGGCGGGCTGCAGCGGCTGATCGTGTCGCCGGGCCTGCAGCAGCGGGCGGGGCCGAAGCGCGCACCACTGCGTCTGGTCCGGGGCGGGGAGGCGAGCGCGGCATGAGGAAGCAGCTACTGGCCGGCCTGCTGGTGGTGGCGTTCGCGCTGGCCGGCTGCGGCGGCGACCCGCTCGCCGGGGGCGCCGACACCGATCCGGACGTGATCGCCATCGGCTCCGGCAACTTCACCGAGTCCCAGCTGCTCGCCGAGGTCTACGCGCTCGCGCTGCGCGACGCCGGGGTGCAGGTCGAGAACCCGGTCGCGATCGGCTCCCGGGAGGCGTACTTCCCGGCCCTGCAGGACGGCTCGGTCGACCTGATCCCGGACTACTCCGGGGCGCTGCTGACCTACCTCGACCAGGAGGCGACCGCCGTCGAACCGGACGACGTGTACACCGCGCTGCAGGGGGCGCTGCCGGCCGGGCTGGTGCTCGGCGAGCGGTCCGAGGCGGAGAACAAGGACGCCGTCGTCGTCACCCGGGAGACCGCCGATCGGCTCGGCCTGCGCACCATCGCCGATCTCGCCCCGCACTGCCCGGAGCTGACCTTCGGCGGCGGCCCGGAGTTCCAGACCCGGCCCGACGGCATCCCCGGCCTGGCCCGCAACTACGGCTGCGCGTTCGCCGACTACCGCTCGCTGGACTCCGGCGGGGTGCTCACCGTCGCCGCGCTGGGCAGCGACGCGGTGCAGGCCGCCAACCTGTTCACCACCGATCCGGCCCTCGAGCAGAACGACTTCGTGCCGCTCGCCGATCCGGCCGAGAACTTCTCGGCACAGAACGTGGTGCCGGTGCTCGCCGAGCGGAAGGCTGCACCGCAGGTCCGCGCCGTGCTGGACCGGATCTCCGCCGCGCTGTCCACCGAGGAGCTGCTCGCGATGAACGTCGAGGCCGCCGGCCCGGACAAGCCCGCCCTGCGCACCGTCGCCGCCGACTGGCTGGAGCGCAAGCAGATCACCGGAGGTGGGGCGTGAACGTCCTGGCCCTGTACCGCTACCCGGTGAAGTCCATGCTCGGTGAGGAGCTGGACGCGTTCGAGCTGGACGGCGCCGGCGTCGTCGGTGACCGGGAGTTCGCCCTGCTCGACGCCGGCGACGGCCGGGTCGCGACGGCGAAGCAGCCGCGGCACTGGCGGGCGCTGCTGCAGTGCCGCTCCACCGGCAGCGGCCCCGCGGCGCAGGTGACCCTGCCCGACGGCCGCACGCTGCCCGCCGCGTCGGCGGCCGGACCGCTGTCCGAGCTGCTGGGCAGGCAGGTCGTGGTCAGCGGGGCGCGCCCGGACGGCGCCGTCGTCGAACGGCCGGACGCCGAGGCCGTGCTCGCCACCGGCCTGGACGCCGAGATCGACGCGCCGCTGCTGGAGATCGCCCAGGGCACCGAGGGCGGCCGCTTCGTCGACCACTCGCCGGTGCACCTGATCAGCACGGCCACGCTCCACGCGCTCGGCGTGGACGCGCTGCGCTACCGGCCCAACATCGTCGTCGCCACCCCGGCGGGCACCCCGGCGTTCGTCGAGAACGACTGGCTCGGCCGGACCGTCACGATCGGCGGCGTCACCCTGGTGCCGACGCTGCCCACCCCGCGCTGCGTGGTGCCGACCCTGGAGCACGGCGACACCCCGCGCGCACCGGAGGCGCTGCGCGGCCCGGCGCAGCGCAACCGGGTCGAGGTCGAGGGCTTCGGCGTGCTGCCGTGCGCCGGGTGCTACGCCCGGGTCGAGGTGCCCGGCACCGTCCGCCGCGGGGACGCGGTGCAGGTCACCGCCTCCTGAGGGCCGGCCGGCCGTACCGTTGGCGGCAGCGCCGGCATCGCCCGACGAGCGGTGGCGTGTCGCGGACGGCCGCCTCACCATGGTGGAGACCGACCGGCGATAGATTCGGCGCACACCCGCGGCCGGTTCCCCGGCCGCCGGACGACGCACGCGCGGGAGAGGGCGGAATGGCGAACATCGACGAGATCCGGGCCGGTATCGGGGCGGCGAACCAGCGGGCCACCGAGAGCCTGGGCGCGTTGCGCCACGTCCGGAACGCGATCGAGGAGGCGGGCGCGGCGTTGTCCCAGCAGACCTACGGCACCGCCCAGCAGGACGCGGAGCAGGCCCGCGCGCTGTTCGCGGCCGCCGCCGCGAAGGTCGACGAGGTCGAGCAGGCCGTGCACGTCGCGATGAACGCCGCCGACGACATCACCGCCCGGCTGTGAGGGACGCGGTTCCCGTCCGCGTCGTCCGGGCCTGAGCGCGATGGTGGGACGACGGGGGCGGCGTGACCGCGTCCGCGCCGCGTTCGACCGGTTCCACATGGCGGCCTCGGTCGCGCTGGGCGCCGCCGAGGTGCGCCGGGACCGGGCGGTCCGCGCGCACGCCGAGACGATGGCCGAGCTGTGGCTGCGCGAGACCGGGTACGACGCCGCGCAGCGCGATCCCGCCCTGCGCGCGGTACTGGACAACCCGACGCTGGCCGGCGCCGTCGCCCGGGTCGCCGAGGACCGCGCGCACGCCTTCGACGGCTGGCAGGGCGGTTCGCCGGAGCTGCTGTCCCGGATCGTCGCCGACGCCGCACCCGGCGCGGCGGGGGAGGACCCGCGGAGCTGGCCGCCAGGGGCGGGCGAGACCGAGGGCACCGGACCGGTGCCCGCGATGTGGCAGCTCGGCACCGGATCGGTCGAGGGCGGCGCGCCGTTCCGGGTCGGCGTGCCGCTGCTCGACGGCGCCCACCTGCAGATCAGCTCGACCCCGGGCACCCGGGAGCACGCGGAGTCGATGGTCGAGACGCTGCTGCTGCGGGTGCTGCGCTACTTCCGGCCCGGCGTCGTCGGCGTGCACGTGTGGGACGTCGGCCAGCTCGCCGGCGCGCTTCCCGGCCTCTACCCGCTGACCCGCACCGGTCTGCTCACGGTGCACGACCCGACCCGGCTGGAGCCGCTGCTCGACCAGCTCGCCGACCGGATCCGCCGGGTGCAGACCCGGGTGCTCGCCGCCGGCTACTCCTCGCTGCGCGAGCTGGCCGAGCGCGGCGACGAGCGGCCCGAGCCGTGGCTGGTCGCGGTGCTCGCCGGGAACGGCACCCCGCTGCCCGAGGACCAGCACCGGCAGCTGCAGCGGGTGGCCCGCGGCGGGATCGCCGCCGGGGTGGTGCTGGTGCTGCTCGACGTCCCGGTGGCGCTGCGCAACCCGGTCGAGTCCGTCGAGTTCAGCGGGACCGGCGGGAACGGGAGGGGCGACGACCCGGTGGTCGCACGCACCTCGCTGACCGGGCCGCACGTCGTCGTCGAACCGGATCCGGCGCTGCCCGCCGATCTGGTGACCGACACCTGTCACAGGCTCGCCGACGCGCACGAGGCGTGGCGCGGGCGGCTCGGCGCGTTCGCCGACCTGCTCCCGCCGGTGGACCGGCGCGGCCGCGCCAACTCCCGGGACGGGCTGTACGCGCCGGTCGGGTACGAGGACGGCATCCCGGCCGGGCTGTCCCTCGACGACCACTCGCCGCACGCGCTGGTCGGCGGCCCGAGCGGCTCCGGGAAGACGAACCTGCTGCTCGCCTGGATCTCCGCGCTCGCCGCCCGCTACCCGCCGGACGAGCTGGAGCTCTACCTGCTCGACTTCAAGGAGGGCGTGTCGTTCGCCCAGTTCGCCCCCGATCCGGAGGGCAACCGAGCGGGCTGGCTCCCGCAGGCCCGGCTGATCGGCGTCAACATCAACACCGACCGCGAGTTCGGGCTCGCCCTGCTCCGGCACCTGGCCGAGACCATGCGGGTGCGGGCCGAGCAGGCCCGCCGGCACGGCGCCACCAAGCTCGCCGAGCTGCGCGACGAGCTCGCCGAACGCGGCGTCACCGGCGCCGCGGCCCGGCTCCCGCGGATCGTCGCGGTGATCGACGAGTTCCAGTTCCTGTTCAGCGGCCGCGACGCGGTCACCGCCGAGGCGACCGCGCTGCTCGAGGACGTCGCCCGGCGCGGCCGCTCGCAGGGCGTGCACCTGGTGCTGGCCAGCCAGGACGTCTCCGGGATCGAGGCGTTCTGGGGCCGTCCGGCGATCTTCGAGCAGTTCGTGCTGCGGCTCGCGCTGCCGCGCGCCCGGCGGGTGCTGGCGCTGGAGAACGAGCTGCCGATGACGATCCCGCGCTGGCACGCCGTGGTGAACCACGACTCCGGCGTCGTGCACGGCAACCAGGTCGTGCGGGTCCCGGAGGCCGGCGGGCCGCTGGTCCGCGAGGTGCAGGACGCCGCGTTCGCCGCGCACCCGCCGGACCGCGAACCGGTGGTGTTCGACGGCGCCCGCGCCCCCTCGCACAAGGCGCTGGTCGCGACGCTGCCCCTCGACGGGCCGCCGCGTGCGCTGCTCGGTCAGTACGTCGACATCGACGGGACGCCGGCCGCCGTCGAGCTGGGGGACTCGCCGGGCCGCAACATCGGCGTGATCGGGCCGGACGCGACGGTCGCCGGCCCGCTGCTGTGCTCGGCCGCCGACGCGCTCGCCGGCCAGCTCGTCCGGCGTGACGACCGCACCCGGTTCGTGCTGTTCCCGCTGGTCTCCGAGGCCGTCGGGTACGCCGCTGAGCTCGCCGGGCGGATGCCGGCGCCGTCCGAGACGGTCCCGGCCGCCGACGTCGCGACCCGGATCGCCGCGCTCGCCGCCGAGGTCAGGGCCCGTTCCGGCGACGGCACCGGCGACCATCCGCCGCTGGTGCCGGTGCTGTTCGGCGCGGACGCCGCCGAGTCGCTGCTCAGCCTGGGCGGCACCGAGGAGCTGCGCACCGTGCTGCGGCACGGCCCGGCGGCCGGGGTGCACCTGCTCGGCTGGTGGCGCGGGGCGCAACGGCTCAAGGCACTGCTGTCCCCGCCCGGCGCGACCGTCGACGACCTGGGCGTGTGGATCGCGACCGGGGTGCAGGGCGCCGATCTCGGCCCGCTGGTGGGCGGGCCGCCGCCGGAGTGGCAGCCGTCCCGGGGGCGCGGCCTGCTGCTGGACCGGGCCCGGCGGTCGCGCCCGGAGCTGGTGATCCTCGCCGAGTGGGGGGACGACGGATGAGCGACGCCGTCGAGCGCTACCGGGAGGTCGTCGCGGGTCTCGCCGACGCGGTGGGGGAGCTGCGCGCCCGGGACGCCGCGCGCGCCGAGGAGCTCCGCCGCGAGCTGCGCGAACGCGACCGCGAGCTGGTCCGGGCCACCGAGCGGGTCACCCTCGGGCGCGGCATGTTCGAGCTGCGCTGGGAGGCCGCACTGCAGGTGCTGTGGTCGGTGGAGGAGCCCGGCAAGCCGCGGCCGCGGCCGGACCGGCGGGCCGATCCGGCCCGGCACGACGAGCTGGAGCGGGCCGCCGACGACGCCCTGGAGGAGCTGCGTGCCTCCGGCGACCGCCGGCTGTTCCGGCTCCGCCGCAACGACTGACCCCGCCTCGCGCACCGCCCCGACGCGCAGACATCGCACCGCGCCACTCACCGAGATGCAGCTGATCGGGCCGTGGAGATCGACATTTCCCGCTGAGCCGCATCTCGGCGCGTGGCGCGGTGCGAGGTGGCATGCCACGCGCTGCCCGCGGGTCACTCGTCGTCGGCGTCGTCCCGGGCGAGGAAGCTGGACAGCCGCTCGACGGCCGTCTCGAACTGGGGGTTCAGGTCCACGAAGGCCCGCAGCCGGTCGGCGAGCCACTCGACGCTGACCTGCTCGTCGCCCCGCCGGTCGACGAGCTCCTCGATGCCGCGGTCGGTGAAGTACACGCCGGTCAGGGTAGACGCCTGCGGCCGGGCACGGAGCACCGTGCCCGGCCGCCGGGGAGTGGATCAGGCCTTCGCGAAGGCCTTGTCGATCAGCTCGGCCTGCTCGACCTCGTGCACCTTCGACGAGCCGGCGGCCGGGGCCGCCATCCGCCGCCGGGACACCCGGGTGAACCGGCCCTGCAGCTGCGGGAGCTTCTGGGGCAGCTCCAGGCCGTAGTACGGCCAGGAACCCTGGTTGGCAGGCTCCTCCTGGACCCAGCGGATGTCGCCGGCCTCGGGGTAGCGCTCCAGCGTCTCGGCGATCTGGTCGGTCGGCATCGGGTAGAGCTGCTCGACCCGCACCAGCGCGACGCCGTCGACCGAGGAGTCGCCGTTCTTGCGCCGCTTGTCGCGGGCGGCGGCCAGCTCCCAGTAGATCTTGCCGCTGCAGAACAGGACGCGATCGACGTCGGTGACCGGCCCGCTCTTCGTGCGGTGCTCCGGGTCGTCGATGACCGGCCGGAACCGGCCGTCGGTGAAGTCGGACAGCGGGCTGACGACCTGCTTGGCGCGCAGCATCCACTTCGGCGTGAAGACCACCAGCGGCCGGCGCACCCCGTCGAGGGTGTGCTGGCGGAGCAGGTGGAAGTAGTTCGCCGGCTCGGACGGCAGCGCGACCGTCATCGAGCCCTCGGCGCACAGCTGCAGGAACCGCTCGATGCGGCCGGAGCTGTGGTCGGGGCCCTGGCCCTCGAGGCCGTGCGGGAGCAGCAGCGCGACGTCGGACAGCTGGCCCCACTTCGCCTCACCGGACGAGATGAACTCGTCGATGATCGACTGGGCGCCGTTGACGAAGTCGCCGAACTGGCCCTCCCACATGACGAGCGCCTCGGGGTTGGCGACCGAGTAGCCGTACTCGAAGCCGACGGCCGCGAACTCCGACAGCGCCGAGTCGTAGGGCAGGAAGCGGCCCTGCTCCTCGGCCAGGTTGCGCAGCGGGAAGTACTCGGCACCGGTCTTGCGGTCGATCAGCACCGAGTGCCGCTGCACGAAGGTGCCGCGCCGCGAGTCCTGGCCGGAGAGCCGGATCAGCCGGCCGTCGACGGCGAGCGAGCCCATCGCCAGCAGCTCGGCGAAGGCCCAGTCGACGTCGCCCTCGCGGGACATCTTCTCGCGCTTCTTGAGCACCGGCTCGACCCGTTTGTGCACCGAGAACCCCTCCGGGAGGTTCGTGTGCACGTCGCCGATCCGGTGGATGATCTCCAGCGGGATCGAGGTGTCCAGGTCGGACGGGACCTGCTGCACGTCCTCGATCGACGGCGAGATGACCGGCGGCGTCTTCTCCAGCTCGCGCACCTCGTTGAAGACGTGCTCGAGCTGGTTGGAGAAGTCCTTGAGGGCCTGCTCCGCCTCGTCCATGGTGATGTCGCCGCGGCCGATCAGCGACTCGGTGTAGATCTTCCGGACGCTGCGCTTGGCGTCGATGATGTCGTACATCGACGGCTGGGTCATCGAGGGGTCGTCGCCCTCGTTGTGGCCCCGGCGCCGGTAGCAGATCATGTCGATCACGACGTCGTTGTTCCAGCGCTGCCGGTACTCGACGGCCAGCTTGGCGACCCAGACGCAGGCCTCCGGGTCGTCGCCGTTCACGTGGAAGACCGGGGCGCCGATCATCTTCGCGACGTCGGTGCAGTACTGCGAGGAGCGCGAGTGCTCCGGCGCGGTGGTGAAGCCGACCTGGTTGTTGACCACGACGTGCACGGTGCCGCCGGTGCGGTAGCCGCGCAGCAGCGCCAGGTTCAGGGTCTCGGCGACCACGCCCTGGCCGGCGAACGCGGCGTCGCCGTGCATCAGCACGGGCAGCACGGTGAAGCCGCCGTCGCCCTTGTCGAGCAGGTCCTGCTTGGCCCGGACGATGCCCTCGAGCACCGGGTCGACGGCCTCCAGGTGGGACGGGTTCGCGGTCAGCGACACGGTCGTCTCGCCGTCGCCGAACATCCGGAAGTACTTGCCCTCGGCGCCGAGGTGGTACTTCACGTCGCCGGAGCCGTGCGCCTGGCCCGGGTCGAGGTTGCCCTCGAACTCGCGGAAGATCTGGCTGATCGGCTTGCCGACGATGTTGGCGAGCACGTTGAGCCGGCCGCGGTGCGGCATGCCGATGACGACCTCGTCGAGCTCGTTCTCGGCGGACTTGTCGAGCACCGCGTCCAGCAGCGGGATGACGGTCTCGCCGCCCTCCAGCGAGAACCGCTTCTGCCCGACGTACTTGGTCTGCAGGAAGGTCTCGAACGCCTCGGCGGCGTTGAGCCGGGAGAGGATGTACTTCTGCTCGCTCGCCTCCGGCTTGACGTGCGGGACCTCGATCCGCTCCTCGAGCCACTTGCGCTGCTCGGGATCGGCGATGTGCATGTACTCGGTGCCGATGGTGCGGCAGTACGAGGCGCGCAGCAGGCCGAGCACGTCGCGCAGCTTCATGTGGCTCTGCCCGCCGAACCCGCCGACCGCGAAGTCGCGGTCGAGGTCCCACAGGGTCAGGCCGTGGCTGAGCACGTCCAGGTCGGGGTGCCGGCGCTGCCGGTAGTTGAGCGGGTCGGTGTCGGCCATCAGGTGGCCGCGGGTGCGGTAGGACTCGATCAGCTCGAGCACCCGGGCGGTCTTGTCGACCTCGCCCTCGGGGAAGTCCTGGACCCAGCGGATCGGCTCGTAGGGCACCCGCAGCGAGGCGAAGACCTCGTCGTAGAAGTCGCTCTCGCCGAGCAGGAGCTGGTGCACCCGGCGCAGGAAGTCGCCGGACTCGGCGCCCTGGATGATCCGGTGGTCGTAGGTCGACGTCAGCGTGATGATCTTGCTGACGCCGAACTCGGCGAGCCGCTCCTCGGAGGCGCCCTGGAAGGCGGCCGGGTACTCCATCGCACCGACGCCGATGATCGCGCCCTGGCCGACGGTCAGCCGCGGCACCGAGTGGTTGGTGCCCAGCGTGCCCGGGTTGGTCAGGCTGATCGTGGTGCCGGAGAAGTCCTCGGCGGTCAGCTTGCCCTCGCGTGCCTTGCGGACCATGCCCTCGTAGGCCGCCCAGAACTGGGCGAACGACATGTTCTCGCAGCCCTTGATCGAGACGACGATCAGCGAGCGGCTGCCGTCCTTGGCCGGCATGTCCATCGCCAGGCCGAGGTTGACGTGCTCGGGGCTGACCACGGTCGGCTTGCCGTCGGTCTCGGCGAAGTGCCGGTTCATGTTCGGGAAGTCGGCGAGCGCCTTGACCAGCGCGTAGCCGATCAGGTGGGTGAACGACAGCTTCCCGCCGCGGGTCCGCTTCAGGTGGTTGTTGATGACGATGCGGTTGTCCGCCAGCAGCTTGGCCGGGACCGCTCGGACACTCGTCGCGGTCGGCAGCTGCAGCGACGCGGTCATGTTCTTGGCGATGGCGTTCGCGGCACCGCGCAGCGGGGTGGTGGTCGCGCCACCCCCGTCCTGTGCGGGCTTCGCGGCCTTCGAGCCGCTGCTGCCCGCGGCCGGCTTCGCCGCCCCGTTGGACGAGGGCGAGCTCGCCGTGCGCAGCCGCTCCTCGGCGGGCGGCGGCTCGGCCTTCGGCGTGACCGGTGGGGGCACGTCGCGCGAGCGGGAGGCCCGCCCGGTCTCGGTGGCCCCGTTGCGGACGGCCTTCTGGGCGGGTGCCGACGCGGTGTCGTCGCCCTCGTCGTCCTCGGTGGCGGAGCCGCGGGTCACCCCGCCGGGGTTCGCCTTCGGTGCGGCACCGTTGGACGCGGTGTCGGTCGCGCCGGAGCCGTCGGCGGACTCACCGGGGCCCTGGCGCTGCTCACCGTCCTTGCCGTAGTCGGCGAAGAACTCGTGCCAGGCCGGGTCCACGGCCGACGGGTCCTCCTGGAAGCGCTGGTACATCTCCTCGACGAGCCACTCGTTGGGACCGAAATCGCCCGCCGGATGGGAGGTACTGCTCGATGACACTCTGCGTCAACCGCCTTGTTAGCTGCTCGATTTGTCGCGACCGGGTACCAGGTTAGTCCCCTTCGCGCGAGCCGTGGCAGTGCGCCGGGTCGCACTTCGTGATCGTTTCGTGATCGTTCCCTGCGGAACCGGTTCAGGAGCCGATTCAGAAGCCGGGCGGGGACCCCAGGACGTCGACCACCGAGGTCTGCACGGCGGCCTCGGCGACGACCGTGCCGACCGGCGGCCCGACCCGCGCGACCCGGCGGACGGTGTCGCGCTCACCTGCGTACTGACCGTCCACCGGGGAGATCAGCAGCTCGGTGCGGACCGGGCCGTCGTCGTGCACGAGCGCGGGATGCCGCTCGCCGTCGAGGTTCACGGCCTCGCCGACCTCGACCGCGGGCAGCGTGCGCAGTGCGGCGTAGATCACCGATCGCAGCGGCGCGGGCACCCGGCAGGTGCGCAGCGCGTCGACCGCGCTGGGGAACGGGCCGGTGTAGCCGCGGCCGGGCGGGCTGTCCTCGATCAGCCGCCGGAGCATCGCGGCCGGGTCCTGCGGCAGGGTGGCCAGGAACTCCGGGGTCGGGTTCGACCAGGAGCCGGGTCGGGCGGTCGGCCGGTTGCCGTGCAGCTCGGCGTAGAAGTCGCCGTGCGGGGCGCGGAACCGCCCGGTGGGCCAGGCGTCGGCGATCCGGAAGCCGCTCTCGACCGCGGCCGCGCCGTCGCCGGACAGCCACCGCACCTGGCCGGTGAGCTCGCGGTCGAGCAGCCAGTCGGCGTGCGGGTCCACCGGCGTCCACTGCTGGAGGAGGTGCTCGGAGTAGTGCACGCACAGCTCGTCGCCGGCGAACCAGGTGCCCATCCACCAGGCGTGCGTCGCGGTGTGGCGGTACTGCCCGGGGGAGATCGGCTCGTCGGAGGTCCGGATGGCCAGCTCCAGCAAGTCGCTCCTCCTCGATGTCACTGAGGTCGATGTCGCCGCGGTCGACGTCGCCGGGGCCGGTGACCGTGGACGACGTCACACATTCTCTACGGCCCGGATACGGGCCGTGACGCGACCCCCGTCATTGGGCCGAACGGAGCAGGACGTTCCGCGGTGTGCGCGGGGGGCGGCCGCGCCGCCGCCCCCGGCGCGCGCCGGTCAGCCGATCCAGGACTTGAGCTTCTCGAAGGTGCCGTTCACGTCGCTGGTCATCGGGTTCACGTGCAGGTGGGTGATCCCGTTCTCGCGCAGCGCCGCGATCCGCTCGCGGACGTGGCCCTCCGGGCCGATCAGCGAGACCTTGTCGATGAAGTCGTCGGGGAGGGCGGCCATCGCCTCCTCCTTCTTCCCGTCCAGGTAGAGGTCCTGGACGATCTTCGCCTCGTCCGCGTAGCCCTGCCGCGCGAAGACGGTGTTGTAGAAGTTCCGGCCGCGGGCGCCCATCCCGCCGATGTAGAGGGCGTACATGCCGCGGGCGGCCTGGCGGGCCGGCTCGAACATCTCCTCCTCGAGCGCGCAGATCCCGCCGCCGGTGATCTGCAGCGGGCCCAGCTCGGGGGCGCGCCTGGCGGAGCCGGCGTCGAGCGCGGGGCCGAACACCTCCCGGATCTTCTCCGGCAGGACGACGTGCGGCAGCCAGCCCTGGGCGAGCTCGGCCGTCATCTCCAGGTTCTTGTCGCCGAGTGCGGCGACCCAGATCGGGATGTCGGCGCGCTTCGGGTAGTTGATCAGCTTCAGCGGCTTGCCGAGGCCGGTGCCCTGCCCCTCCGGCAGCGGGATCGGGTACAGGCCCTCGTTGGTGATCCGCTCCCGCCGCCAGGTCCGGCGGCAGATGTCGATGATCTCCCGGGTGCGGGCGACCGGCTTGTCGTAGGGGACGCCGTGGAACCCCTCGATCACCTGCGGGCCCGACGCGCCGAGGCCGAGATTGAACCGGCCGCCGGACAGCGCGTCCAGCCCGGCCGCGGACATCGCCGTCAGGGTCGGGGTGCGGGAGTAAATCGGCAGGATCGCCGAGCCGATCTCGACCCGCTCGGTCCGGGCCGCGAGGTAGCCGAGCAACGAGACGGCGTCGAAGCTGTACGCCTCGGCGGCCCAGACGATGTCCAGGCCCGCCCGTTCCATGTCCGTGACCGCGTCCGCGTTGCGGATCGGGTCGTCGCCGTAGGGCAGCATCGTGGAGAGCTTCACAGCACGTGGGTAGTCCTAAGTTACTCGCGGGTCAAGTACCTGCGCCGTGAAACCCGAAGCGCGATAGGGGGGTTAGCCGCACTGCCCGGGACCCGGCGGCACGGGTGTCATGGAGCCATGACGCTCGAGGCCGCACCCCCGGACACCAGCACCCGCAGCAGCGGACCCGCTCCCATCACCGACGGCCGGCGCCCCCCGGGTGCCGCGTTCCTGGTGGGCGTGTTCGTGATCGTCCCGACCCTGGCGCTGTTCGCCGCGGTCCCGCTCGCCTGGGGCTGGGGGCTCGGCTGGGTCGACGTCGCGCTGTTCGTCGTCTTCTACGCGATCAGCGGTCTCGGTGTGACCGTCGGCTACCACCGCTACTTCACGCACGGCTCGTTCAAGGCCAAGCGCCCGCTGCGGATCGCGCTCGCGATCGCCGGCAGCCTGTCGCTGCAGGGCAGCGTGCTGGACTGGGTCGGCGACCACCGCCGGCACCACGCGTTCTCCGACAAGGAGGGCGACCCGCACTCGCCGTGGCTCTACGGCACCGGCGCCAAGGCGCTGGTCAAGGGCTTCTGGCACTCGCACCTGGGCTGGGTCTTCAATCGGGACCTGACCAACATGAAGCGGTTCGCGCCGGACCTGCTCGAGGACCGCGACATCATGCGCGTCGAGAAGGCCTTCCCGCTGATCGTCGTGGTCAGCCTGCTCGGCCCGGCGCTGATCGGCGGCCTGGTGACCATGTCCCTGTGGGGCGCGTTCACCGCGTTCATCTGGGCCGGCCTGATCCGGGTCGCGGTGCTGCACCACGTCACCTGGTCGATCAACTCGATCTGCCACATCTGGGGCGAGCGCCCCTTCGCCTCCCGCGACAAGTCCGCGAACGTCTGGTGGCTGGCGGTGCTGTCGTTCGGCGAGTCCTGGCACAACCTGCACCACGCCGACCCGACCTGCGCCCGGCACGGCGTGAAGAAGGGTCAGGTCGACATCTCGGCGGTCGTCATCCGCGGCTTCGAGAAGGCCGGCTGGGCGACCAACGTCCGCTGGCCCACCACGCGGCGCCTCGAGCGGCTGGCCGCGAAGAAGGAAGCCGCCGTGGCGGCCTGAGCCACCCCGCGTCATCCCGGCAGGGCCCCCGCAGCATCCGCTGCGGGGGCCCTGCCGTTCGTCCGGGGCTAGCGGCGGGGCCGGTTGCGGCGGGCCGGGCGCCGCCGGTCCGGGGTCCTCGCGGGTGCCGCCGGGCGCCGGTCGGTGCTGCGCGGCGGGGTGCGGGAGCTGTTCACGGTGCGCCCGCGGACGATCCCGATGAACTGCTCCATCAGCTCGGTCGTCGCGTCCTCGGGCCAGGTGAGCACCACGCCCGACGCCGGCCCGCCGGTCAGCGGCCGGTAGGTGAGGTCGCGGCGGTGGTGCAGCCGCGCCAGCGACTGCGGGACGACCAGCACGCCGACGCCCGCGGCGACCAGCTCGACCGCCTCGGCCGTCGTCGCCGGGGCGCTCACCGGCGCGCTGCCCGGCGCGGGATCGTCCCAGGTCAGCGCGGCGTCCGGTGGCCGGAGGACGATCTCGCCGGCCAGGTCGTCGACGGTGAGCTCGTCGACCGCGGTGGCGACGTGGTCCTTCCCGACGACGACCACGGTCGCCTCGGTGTAGAGCGGGATCGCGTGCAGCCCGGCCCGGTCGATCGGCAGCCGGACGACGCCGGCGTCCACCGCGCCGGACCGGACGGCGTCCTCGGCGTCGGCGACGGTCAGCCCGACCAGGTCCAGTGCGACGTCGGGCAGGCGCTCGGCCCAGATCCGTGCCCACTTGCCCGGGGTCACCCCCGGTACGTAGCCCAGGCGGAAGGAGGCGGGGGTCACCTGCCCAGGCTATCCGCCGTCCGGGCCCCGATATCCTGGGGACATGACGCGTCAGCGGTCCACCCAGACGATGAAGCCCGCCACGGCGGCGAAGAAGCTCGGGGTGTTTCTCGACGCGACCCCCGCCGAGTTCCGGGACGGGGTGATCTCGCGCGACGAGCTCGACGCCCTGCAGGCCGATCCGCCGGCCTGGCTGCGCGATCTGCGCCGGGACGGCCCGCACCCGCGGCCGGTCGTCGCGGACCGGCTCGGCGTCTCCATCTCCGGGCTGGCCCGGGCCGGGATCACCGAGCCGCTGACCACCGAGCAGATCACCGCGCTGAAGCAGGAGCAGCCGGAGTGGCTCGGCCGCGAGCGCGCCACCCGGGCGGAGTCGCAGCGCGAGGCCGCCCGGATCGCGGCCGCGCGGCCGCCGGAGCGACCCGGCAGCTGAGCCGCCGCGAATGAGGACCGGAACTGTCCTCATCGGGTGACATGGTCCGGGGGCATGACGACCTACCTGCTCGTTCCCGGTTTCTGGCTCGGCGCATCGGCGTGGGACGCGGTGGCCGCGGACCTGCGCGCCCGCGGCCACGAGGCGACCGCGGTCGAGCTCGGCCACGCGCCGGGCGACACGGCGGAGTCGCACGTGTCCGACGTGCTGGCTGCGCTGGCCGGGGCGCCCGGGCCGGTGGTGCTCGTCGGGCACAGCGGCGCGGGCCCGGTCTGCGTCGCGGCCGCCGAGCGCGCCCGGGACCCGATCGCGCGGCTGGTCCTCGTCGACACCGGGCCGCTGCCCGACGGCGTCGCCCAGATCGACTTCACCCCGCCGGAGGCGCAGGCGGCGACCCGCGCGACGCTCGCCGCGCACGGTGCTCTCCCGATGCCCCCGCGGGCCGAGCTCGACGCGGCGGGCAGCAGCACCGCCGGCATCCCGGATCCGCTGTTCGACGAGGTCCGCGCCCGTTCGCTCGCCGAGCCGGCCGGGGTGGTGCTCACCGGCGTGCGCCGGGGCGAGACCGACGAGACCCTGCCGAAGACGGTCGTGGCGTGCAGCTTCACCCCCGAGGACATCCGCCCGCTGATCGACGCCGGGGTGCCCGGCTTCGCCGAGCTGGGCGGGCCGGACTGGTCGTTCGTGTCGCTGCCGACCGGGCACTGGCCGATGCTCTCCGAGCCGGGGCGTCTCGCGGAGCTGCTCGCCGCCGGCACCTGATCCCGGCACATCCCGGCGTGCGACGCGCCGATGCCCGGGCCGGCGGACCGGCCCGGGCATCGGGGTGTCAGACGATGATCAGATGTCGTAGCGGTCGGCCGTCATGACCTTGTCCCAGGCGGCGACGAAGTCGTCGACGAACTTCTGCTTCGCGTCGTCGGAGGCGTAGACCTCGGCGACGGCGCGCAGCTCGGAGTTCGACCCGAAGACCAGGTCGGCCCGGGTGCCGGTCCACTTCACCGTACCGGAGTCGTCGACGGCCTCGAAGGCGTCGTCGTCGCCGGCCACCGAACGCCAGGTGATGCCCGGCCCCAGCAGCGTGGTGAAGAAGTCGTTCGACAGCGTGCCGACGCGCTCGGTGAGCACCCCGGCCGTCGAGCCACCGGTGTTGGCGCCCAGCACCCGCAGGCCGCCGACCAGCACGGTCATCTCCGGCGCCGTCAGGCCGAGCAGGTTCGCCCGGTCCACCAGCAGGAACTCGCCGGGCAGCGTGTGGCCCTTGCCGCGGTAGTTGCGGAAGCCGTCGGCGGTCGGCTCCAGGTAGGAGAACGACTCGACGTCGGTCTTCTCCTGGGTGGCGTCGGTCCGGCCCGGGACGAACGGCACGGTGATGTCGTACCCGCCGTCCGCGGCGGCCTTCTCGACGGCCGCGGCGCCGGCCAGCACGACCAGGTCGGCGAAGGAGATCTTCTTCCCGCCGCCGAGCGAGCCGTTGATCTCGGACTGGAGGGACTCCAGCTTCGAGATGACGGTGCGCAGCGTGTCCGGGTCGTTGACCTCCCACTGGAGCTGCGGCTCGAGGCGGATGCGCCCGCCATTGGCCCCACCGCGCTTGTCGGACTGGCGGAACGACGAGGCCGCGGCCCAGGCGGTCTTGACCAGGTCGGTCACCGGCAGGCCGGACTCCAGCACCTTCGCCTTGATCGAGGCGACGTCGTCGGCGTCCACCAGCGGGTGGTCGACGGCGGGCACCGGGTCCTGCCAGAGCAGCTCCTCGGTCGGGACCCAGGCGCCGATGTAGCGCTCCTTCGGGCCCATGTCGCGGTGCGTCAGCTTGTACCAGGCGCGGCGGTAGGTGTCCTCGAACTCGGACGGGTTGTCCAGCCAGCGGCGGGTGATCTCGCCGTAGACCGGGTCGACCCGCAGCGCGACGTCGGTGACCAGCATCCGCGGCTTGCGGTTCGGGTAGCCGGGCTCCGGGTCGGGGATGATCTCCGGGGCGTCCTTGGCGACGAACTGCTTGGCGCCGGCCGGCGACTGCTCCAGCTCCCACTCGTAGGCGTAGAGGTGCTTGAGGTAGTCGTGGCTCCACCGGTTCGGGGTGCGGGTCCAGATGACCTCGAGCCCGGAGGTGATGGCGTCGCGGCCCTTGCCGCTGCCGTAGTTCTGCTTCCAGCCCAGGCCCTGCTCGGTGATGTCGGCGGCCTCCGGCTCCGGGCCGACGTTGCCGTTCTCGTCCGGGTTCGCGGCGCCGTGCGTCTTGCCGAGGGTGTGCCCGCCGACGATGAGCGCGGCGGTCTCCGCGTCGTTCATCGCCATCCGGCCGAAGGTCTCGCGGATGTCGCGGGCCGCGGCGATCGGGTCACCGCTGGCGTCCGGGCCCTCCGGGTTGACGTAGATCAGGCCCATGTGCGACGCGCCGAGCGGCTTCTCCAGCTCGCGGTGCGCGATGTCGGTGTTGCCGCCGTAGCGCGCGTCGTTGCCCAGCCACTCCTTCTCGGAGCCCCAGTAGACGTCCTCCTCCGGCTCCCAGACGTCGGCGCGGCCACCGGCGAAGCCGAACATCGGGAAACCGGAGATCTCGTGGGCGCGGTTGCCCGCGAAGACCATCAGGTCGGCCCAGGAGACCTTGCGGCCCCACTTCTGCTTGACCGGCCACAGCAGCCGGCGCGCCTTGTCCAGGTTGCCGTTGTCCGGCCAGCTGTTCAGCGGCGCGAACCGCTGCATGCCGGCGCCGGCGCCGCCGCGGCCGTCGAAGGTCCGGTAGGTGCCCGCGGAGTGCCAGGCCATCCGGATGAAGAACCCGGCGTAGCTGCCGTGGTCGGCCGGCCACCAGTCCTGCGAGGTGGTGATGACGGCGTCGACGTCGCGCGCCAGCTCGTCGAGGTCGACGGTCGCGAACTCCTTCGCGTAGTCGAAGTCCGGCTCCATCGGGTCGGACGCCGGGCTGTGCTTGCGGAGGATCTTCAGGTTGAGCTGGTTCGGCCACCAGTCCTGGTTGCTCCCGCCCTCGGTGGGGTGGGCGATGCGGCCGTGAGCGACGGGGCAGCCCCCGTCCTCCTCACGGTTCATCTCGGCCTCGACGGTGACGTGCTCGTCAGACACGGGCACTCCTTCCAGGATCTGTGGTGGTGGTGGAGCAGGCGGGGCAACGGCCCCAGTAGACGACCTCGGCCTCGTCGATCACGAAGCCGCTGTCGTCGGACGCGGTGAGGCAGGGCGTGTGGCCGACGGCGCAGTCGACGTCGGCGATGGCCCCGCAGGATCGGCAGACCACGTGGTGGTGGTTGTCGCCGACCCGGGCCTCGTACCTCGCGACGGAGCCCGACGGCTGGATGCGCCGCACGAGACCGGCCCCGGTGAGGGCCCGCAGGACGTCGTAGACGGCCTGGTGGGACACCTCGCCGAGGTCCGACCGCACGACCCGGATGATCGTGTCCGTGTCCGCGTGCGGATGGGTGTGCACGGCGTGCAGCACGGCCAGCCGGGGGCGCGTCACGCGCAGCGCGGCTCCGCGCAACATGCCCTCGTGGTCCGAAGCGATCGACACGGGTCGAGCCTGCCCACTTTTCTGGAACAGGTCAAGTTTCGGCGTGTCTCATTTTCAGACGGTGCTGCGTTCCCGGCCGGCCCAGTGCGGCGCCCGCAGGTCCTTCTTGAGGATCTTGCCGGTCGCGTTGCGCGGCAGCTCGTCCAGCACGTCGACCGTCTTCGGGCACTTGAACGAGGCCAGGTGCTCGTGGGCGTAGGCGATCAGCGCCTCCGGGTCGACGGTCGCCCCCGGCGCGGCCACCACGCACGCCTTCGGGACCTCGCCCCAGCGCTCGTCCGGCACGCCGATCACCGCGACGTCGCCGACCGAGGGATGCTCGGCCAGCACCCGCTCGATCTCGGCCGGGTACACGTTCTCCCCGCCGGAGACGATCATGTCCTTGATCCGGTCGGTGATGAAGACGTACCCGTCGGCGTCGACGTGCCCGCCGTCGCCGGACCGGAGCCAGCCGTCCGGGGTGATCGCCGACGCGGTCGCCTCCGGCTTCTGCCAGTACCCGCTCATCAGCTGGTCGGTCCGCACCCAGATCTCGCCGGGCTGGTCGGTGCCGAGCCGGTCGCCGGTCGCCGGGTCCCGGACCTCGATCGTGACGCCGCTGATCGGCGTGCCCGCCGAGACCAGCCGGTGCGCCAGGGCCGGATCGGCGTGGTCCCCGGGGCCCAGCGAGGTGACCACGCCGCACGCCTCGGTCATCCCGTACACCTGGTGCAGCCGCGGGCCGAACAGCTCCAGCGACGCCCGGAGCACCGGCAGCGGCATCGGCGAGGCGCCGTAGGAGATCGCGCGCAGCGACGAGTAGTCGCGGTCCGCCGCGCCGGGCACCTGGGTCATCGCGCCCATCAGCGCGGGCACCCAGAACGTGTGCGTGATCCGCTGCTCGGCCACCATGTCCAGCAGGGCCGCCGGATCGGGCATCCGGGCCATCACGATCCGCGCGCCCTGGGCGAGCGCGACGAAGGCGTAGCTCGTGCCGCCCACGTGGAACAGCGGCATCGCCACCTGCACCACGTCGGCCGGGCCCAGCTCGAAGTCGGCGGCCACGTGCGCGGCGTGCGCCAGCATCCCGGCGTGGGTGAGCATCGCGCCCTTCGGGAAGCCGGTCGTCCCCGAGGTGTAGAGCTGCACGAAGCAGTCGTCCGGCGCGGCGTCGTAGGGCTCGGTGTCCGGCTCGTGGGCGGCCAGGAACGCCTCGTACTCGTCGGTGTCGCCGCCCACCGGGAGCACCCGCTGCACGGTGTCCAGCTTGTCCCGCAGCCCGGCCGCCGCCGCGGCGAACTCGGGGCCGACGACCAGCAGCCGCGCCTGCGCGTCGTTGATCACGTAGAGGATCTCCGGCGGGGCGAGCCGGAAGTTGACCACCGCGTTGGCCGCGCCGATCCGGGCGCAGGCCAGCGAGAGCTCCAGGCACGACGGGTGGTTGAGATCGAGCACCGCGATCCGGTCGCCGGGGCCGATCCCCTCGGCCCGCAGCGCCGCGGCGAGCCGGCGGACCCGCTCGTCGAGCTCGGCCCAGGTGCGCACGACCCCGCCGAACCGCAGGGCCTCGTCGTCCGGCCGTTCGGAGGCGTGCCGCTGCAGCAGGGACGAGACGGTGCTGTTCGGGTCGATCACGAGGTAGCTCCCTTGCGACTCGGTCGTGCGTGTGACGCACGCCATCCTGTCCGTTCCGTCCGCCCCGCACCAGGGGGTCGGCCGGCCTGTGGACAACTCCGGTGCGCCCCGCCTCGGCCGGGTCGCCGGCGCTGGGTCAGGATGGCCCGGCACGCGGTGTCCGGGCGCGAGCCCGGGACCGGCTGAGAGCGGCGGAAGGGCCTGGAGTGCAGGAGACGGCACCGGCCGGACCCGGCCGGATCACCGTGGAAGGTCTGGGCAAGCGGTTCGGGCCGGTGGAGGCGGTGCACGACCTGAGCTTCACCGTCGAGCCCGGATCGGTGACCGGGTTTCTCGGGCCGAACGGCTCCGGCAAGACGACGACGCTACGGATGATCCTCGGCCTGGTCCGGCCGAGCGCGGGCCGGGCGCTGGTCGACGGCGTCCCGTACGGCGCGCTGGACTCGCCCGGCCGGGTGGTCGGCGCCGTGCTGGAGGTCCAGGGGGTGCACCCGAAGCGGACCGCGCGGGCGCACCTGCGGGCCGCCGCGGCCGCGATCGGCGTCCCCGACACCCGGGTCGACGAGGTGCTCGCCCTGGTCGGCCTGGCGGCGGCCGGCGACCGCCCGGCCGGCGGGTTCTCGCTGGGGATGAACCAGCGGCTGGCGCTGGCCGCCGCGCTGCTGGGCGATCCGCGGATCCTGGTGCTCGACGAGCCGGGCAACGGCCTCGACCCGGACGGCATCGCCTGGCTGCGGTCGTTCCTCAACGCCTTCGCGGCGTCCGGGCGCAGCGTGCTCGTGTCGTCGCACCAGCTCGCCGAGATGGAGCTGACCGCCCAGCGGCTGGTCGTCATCGACCGCGGCCGGTGCCGGTTCGACGGCGAGGTCGCCGAGCTGCGTGCCGGGCACGACGCCCGGGTGCTGGTCCGCGCCGCCGACCCGGTCCGGCTGGCCGAGGCGCTCGCCGCCGCCGGGATCACCGAGATCGACCGGATCGACGACGGGCGGCTGGCCGTGGCCGGCGCCGACGGCGTGCGGGTCGGCGACCTCGCGCTCGCGGCGGGCGTCGCGGTGCACGGGCTGACCGAGGAACGGGTCGGCCTGGAGCAGATGTTCCTGCGGCTGCTCGCCGGGGAGGAGATCGGATGACCGTCGGTGCCCCGCACCGCTGGATGGCGGTGCTGCACGCGGAGATCCGCCGGACCCTGTCGGTGCGGCTGTGGTGGCTGATGCTGATCCCGGTGCTGCTGCTCGCGCTGGCGATGAGCCTGTTCGGCAGCCTGATCACGCTGCTCGTCCCGGCGGCGACCGAGACGTCGTCGATCCTGCTGCTCACCGGGATGGCCTCGACGCTGAGCATGACCACCGTCGTCGGCGCCGCGTTCGGTGCGCTGCTCGCCGCCGGCGAGTTCCGGCACCGGACGGTCACCCTCGCCTACCTGACCGGCGCGCGGACCCAGGTGCTGGGCGCGAAGGTGGTGGTCGGCGCCGTCGTCGCCGGGATCTACGGGCTGGTCGTCGCGCTGCTCGGACCGCTGCTCGGCGGCGCCGTGCTCGGCGGCCAGCAGCTCCCGGGCTGGGGCCAGCTGGCCGGGCTCGGCGCGGTCGGGGTGCTGGTCTGCGCACTGTGGGGCGGGCTCGGGGTGGCGATCGGGACGCTCGTGCCGAACCAGGCCGGCGCGGTCGCGCTCACCGTCGGCTACCTGCTGCTCGGCGAGAACATGATCGCCGGGGCGCTGCGCGCCGGCGAGTCGTCGTTCGGCGACCCGTCGGTGTTCGCCCGGCTCACCCCGTTCCTGCCCGGCAACGCCGGCGACGTGGCGCTCTACGAGGCACCGGTCCGGACCGCCGGCGCCGGCACCGACGGCCGGATGGTGCTGGAGTTCCTCGCCGGGGTCAGCGCGCCGCCGCCCGGCTGGGTGGCGCTGCTGGTGCTGCTCGCCTGGACCGCCGCCGGGGTCGCGCTCGCGGTCGTCGTCGGCGGGCGGCGGGACATCACGTGACCAGCACCTGACCAGCAGCCCGGCCGGACCGGCAGGCTTTCTGTCGGGGGTCGGGCATAGCCTGATCCACGTGTCCCGTCCCCCGCACGACGATCCGGCCCGGCCGGGCTGGATCCGCCGCCTCGCGCAGGCCTGCCTGCGGCACCGCCGCGTCACCCTCGGCGCGCTCGCCGCCTCGATGGCCGGCGTCGGGCTGGAGGCAGTCGGCCCGCTGGTGATCCGCGAGGGCGTCAACGGTGTCGTTGCCGGCGACACCGGGGTCCTGCTGCCGGCGGTGCTCGCGCTGCTGGTGCTGGGCGTCGTGAAGTTCGCCGGCGCCTTCGTGCGCCGCTACCTCGGCGGCAAGATGGCGCTGAACGTCCAGCACGACCTGCGCCGCGCGGTGTTCGCCGCGGTGCAGCGGATGGACGGGGTGCGGCAGGACCGGTTGCGCACCGGGCAGGTCGCCTCCCGGTCGATCTCGGACCTGCAGCTCGTGCAGGGCTTCCTGTCGATGGTGCCGCTGTCGGCGGGCACCGTGGTGCTGGTCGTCGTCGCGATCGCGGCGATGCTGTGGCTGTCCCCGCTGCTCACGGTGATCGCGCTGGTCATGCTGCCGGTGGCGTTCCTGGCGACCAACCGGATCCGGCGCGCGCTGTTCCCGGCGACCTGGTCGGCCCAGCAGCGGGCCGCCGAGATCGCCCAGCAGGTCGAGGAGACCGTCACCGGCGTCCGGGTGGTGAAGGGCTTCGGCCAGGAGGCGCGCGAGACCGCCGAGCTGGAGCGCCGGGCGCACCGGCTCTACGGCGAGCGGCTGCGCGCCGCCGGGCTGACCGCCCGGCTCAATCCGGCGCTGCTGGCGCTGCCGGGCCTCGGTCAGGTCGCGGTGATCGGGGTCGGCGGGCTCATGGCCGCCCGCGGCTCGATCGATCTCGGCACCTTCCTGGCCTTCACCGCCTACGTCGGGATGCTGGTCGGGCCGGCCCGGCTGATCGGCGCGCTGGTGGTCACCGGCCAGCTCACCCGGGCCGCCGCGGAGCGGGTCTACGAGATCGTCGACGCCGAGTCCGAGATCGTGGACCCGGCCGAGCCCCGCGAGCTGCCGGCCGGGCCGCTGGCCGTCGAGCTCGACGCGGTGCGGTTCGGCTACGAACCGGCGGGTTCCGGGCCGGACGGGCACGCCGCACCCGATCCGGTGCTCGACGAGCTGTCGCTGCGGGTCGAGCCGGGGGAGACGCTCGCGCTGGTCGGGCCTGCCGGCTCCGGCAAGTCGACGGTCGCGCTGCTGCTCCCGCGCTTCTACGACCCGCAGGCCGGGGCGCTCCGGATCGGCGGCGTCGACCTGCGGGAGCTGCGGCTGCACGACCTGCGGGCCGAGCTGGGGGTGGTGTTCGAGGAGGCGTTCCTGTTCTCCGACACGATCCGCAACAACATCGCCTACGGCAGGCCGGACGCGGGGGAGGACGAGATCCGGGCCGCCGCCGAGGCGGCGCAGGTCGCCGCGTTCGTCGAGGACCTGCCCGACGGCTACGACACCGAGGTCGGCGAGCGCGGGCTGACCCTGTCCGGCGGCCAGCGGCAGCGGATCGCGCTGGCCCGCGCGATGCTGTCGAAGCCGCGGGTGCTGGTGCTCGACGACGCGACGTCCGCGGTGGACACGGCGACCGAGGCGGCGATCCACGAGACGCTGCACGAGCTGACCGCACAGCGCACCACCCTGCTGGTGGCGCACCGCCGCTCGACGCTCGCGCTGGCCGACCGGATCGCGGTGCTCGACCGCGGCCGGGTGGTCGACATCGGCACCGAGGACGAGCTGCGCGGCCGATGTCCGCTCTTCCGGGAGCTGCTGGCCACCGGATCGGTCGACGAGCTGGGCGGCGCCGCCCGGCGCGAGCCCGGCGGCCCGGGCGACGGCCGGGGGCCCGGTGACCCGGCGGCCGCGCTCGGTCCGGCGGCCACCGCGGGCACCGCGACCACCGCGGGCACCCCTGATGCCGGGGCCGCCGTGACCGCGGGCACCCCGGAGCTGTGGCCGGCGACCGCGGAGGCGGCGGCCGACCCGGACCGGGCGCTCGGCCGGGAGGCGGGCGGCGGCGCCGCCGGCTGGGCCGGCTCGGTGAGCGCCACCCCGGAGCTGCTGGAGGCGGTCGCGAAGCTGCCCCCGCCCACCGAGTCGCCGCGGCTGCGCGGCGGCGGCGACCCGACCGCGCCGGACCCGGACTTCCGGCTGGCGTCGCTGCTGCGGCCGGTGCGTCCGCTGCTCGTGCTGGGCATCGCGCTGATGGCCGCCGACGCGCTGGCCACGCTCGCCCTGCCCACCCTGGCGCGGGTCGCCGTCGACTCCGGCATCGTCGACGGGGCGACCCGGGTGCTGGTCGTCGCGGCGCTGGTCGGGCTGCTGATCGTGCTGATCGACGCCGTCGTCGTCGGGTTCCAGACACTGGTCACCGCCCGGGCCGGTGAGAGCCTGCTCTACCTGCTGCGGATCCGCAGCTACGCGCACCTGCAGCGGCTCGGCCTCGACTACTACGAGCGCGAGCTCTCCGGCCGGATCATGACCCGGATGACCACCGACGTCGACGCGCTGTCGACGTTCCTGCAGACCGGTCTCGCGCAGGCCGTGGTCAGCCTGCTGACCATCGCCGGCGTCGCGGTGGCGCTGGTGCTGACCGACGCCGAGCTGGCGCTCTACGCCCTGGGCTGGCTGCTGCCGCTGCTGCTGGCCGGCACCGTGGTGTTCCGCCGCTACTCCTCGCGGGCCTACGCCGAGGCCCGGGAACGGGTCAGCGTGGTCAACGCCGACCTGCAGGAGAACGTCACCGGCGTCCGGATCGCGCAGGCCTACGTGCGCGAGGAGCTCAGCTACGACCGGTTCGGCGAGCGCTCGGACGCCTACCGCCGGTCCCGGCTGCGGGCCCAGCGCTACATCGCCACCTACTTCCCGTTCGTCGCGCTGCTCTCCGACGTCGCGACCGCGGTGGTGCTCGGCATCGGCGGCGCCCGGATCGCCGCCGGCGAGATGACGCCCGGCGTGCTGTTCGCGTTCCTGCTGTACCTGACCCTGTTCTTCGGCCCCGTCCAGCAGCTGTCCCAGGTGTTCGACGGCTACCAGCAGGCCCGGGTCGGGCTGAACCGGATCTCCGAGCTGCTGCGCACCCCCACCTCGGTGCCCGACCGGGCCGGTCGCGGCGGCGACCTGGAGCCGGTCGAGGTGCCGGAACGGCTGCGCGGCGAGGTGGAGCTGGACCACGTCACCTTCCGCTACGCCGGGGTGGACCGTCCGGCGCTGGACGACGTCTCGCTGCGGGTCGCGCCCGGCGAGACGGTGGCGCTGGTCGGGGCGACCGGCGCCGGGAAGTCCACGCTGATCAAGCTGCTGGCCCGGTTCTACGACACCGGCGAGGGGCAGGTACGGGTCGACGGGGTCGACGTCCGCCGCTACCCGCTCGCCGGGTACCGCTCCCGGCTCGGCGTCGTCCCGCAGGAGGCGCACCTGTTCACCGGCGACGTCGCGTCCAACATCGCGTACGGGCGGCCGGACGCCTCGCCCGCCGCGATCGAGGCGGCGGCCCGTGCGGTCGGCGCGCTCGACCTGGTGCGGTCGCTGCCCGCGGGGTTCCGCACCCCGGTCGGGGAGCGCGGGCAGGGGCTGTCGGCCGGGCAGCGCCAGCTGGTCGCGCTGGCCAGGGCCGAGCTGGTCGACCCGGACGTGCTGATCTTCGACGAGGCCACGGCCGCGCTGGACCCGGCGACCGAGGCCACCGTGCTGGCCGCCGGGGAGCGGGTGTCCTCGCGGCGCACCGCGTTCGTGGTGGCGCACCGGTTGCAGACCGCCCGCCGGTCGGACCGGATCGTCGTGCTGGCCGACGGGCGGGTCGCCGAGCAGGGCACGCACGACGAGCTGGTCTGGGCCGGGGGCCGCTACGCCGCGCTGTGGCGGGCCGGCGAGCTGGAACCGGAGCCGGACAGCCCGCTGGCCACCCGGCCCTGAGCAGGGCCGGGCAGCCGGGTGCCGGCTCAGCCGAGCAGGCGCTCCGCGCGGGCCGCGACGGCGGGGCGGCGCGGGTCGTCGCGGTCGAGCAGCTCCAGCAGGCGCTCGTGCACCTGCAGGTCGTCGCCGCCCAGCGGATGCCCGGTGTAGCGGTGCAGCAGCCCGGCGTCGTCGGTCGCGAGGATCGCGTGCCGCAGGCCGGCGACCAGCTCGTCGCGCAGCTCGCGCACCGCCGGGGCGTCCGAGCGGGGCAGCAGCTCGCCGTGGCAGGCGTCCAGCGCGTCGGCGACCCGGCCCTCGCGCAGCGCGGCCCGCATCCGCAGGAAGTCGGCGTCCGGCTCGGTCGCCAGCCGGTACGGCCGGGTCAGCAGCAGATCGGCGCCCAGCGAGCTGCGCAGCCGGTGGATCTCGCCGCGCACGGTCGTCGGGTTGCCGTCCTCCCCGTAGAGCATCAGGGTCAGCTGCTCGCCGGACAGCCCGTCCGGGTGCAGGGCCAGCGCGGTGAGGATCTCGGCCGGGCGCAGGGTGGCTGCGGTGTCCGTCCCGTCCAGGGTGATCCGCGGCCCGGCGCCGCCGGTGAACCGCAGCGCCAGCGACGAGCCGGTGGACCGGGTCACCCGGCCGCGCCGCCGCGACGGCGGCACCAGCAGGTAGCCCTCGGTCAGTGGTTCGACGGCCATCTCGCGGCCGTCCCCGAGCCGGACCCGCTCCGCGCCCTCCTCGACCCGGATCCGCTCCGGGAACCGGCCGTAGGGCTCGCTCGCGATCACCCGCCCGCTCGGCGAGAGCAGCGCGCCCTCGGCGCCGCGCAGCGCGGACAGGTGCGGCATGTTCTTCACCCGCAGCCGCTCGTCGGCGATCGCGAGCCGCACCCGCAGCTGGTTCTCGGCGAGGTGCGCGGTGGCGGTGACCAGCTGGACCAGCGCCGGGTGCACGGTGTGCAGCGGGCCGGAGATGTCGATCGCGCCGATGGTGTCGCCGGTGTCCGGGTCGTGAACGGGGGCGGCCACGCACGTCCAGTCGTGGTAGGTGCGCACCAGGTGCTCCGCGGAGTGGATGCGGACCGGCTCGTCGAGGGCGAGCGCGGTGCCCATCGCGTTGGTCCCGATCGCATCCTCGGTCCAGCGGGTGCCCTCGCAGAGCCCGACGTCGTCGGCGGAGTGCAGCAGGCCGTGCGCGCCGTCCCGCCAGAGCACGTGGCCGTCGGCGTCGGTCACCAGCATGACGTGCATCGCTTCGTCGGCGATGCTCACCAGGGTGGTGCGCAGCAGCGGCATCACCGCGTGCAGCGGATGGTTCTCGCGGACCTCGCGCAGCTCGTCGGCGCGGTACACCAGCGGGGGCAGCCGGCTGTCCGGGTCGACCCGGGCGGCGAGGCTGCGCTGCCAGGAGTCGGACACCACCGGCCGCGGGGCACCGGTCGATCCGCCGGTGCCGAGCCCGTCGTCGTAGATGCGGCGCAGCCGGTTCGCGTCCGCGACGAGCTCGTCGGCGGCCGATCCACCGTCTGCATCGAGCATGTCGCCTCCCCGTTCCAGCCGCGGGCGCCACGCGGGCGCCACGTCGTGCGGTTCCGCTGCGTCGCGGGATCGCCACCGTGGGTTCGCCAGTCCTGGAAACGGGAGCATACCCGCAGATACGGCCCGGCAGACCTGCCTGCTCAGACGGTTGCACCCACCGTGTCCGTGCGAGCGCAACGTGCGGGCAACGTAACCCGCCCTACGGTGGCGGCCGGGTCGTCACGGAGGCGGCCCGGCGAGGACGTACCGGAGGACAGCGATGACGCTCGAAGCCGTTCGTGGAGCCACCGACGTGCAGGTCCGTGGTGGCGACTCCGCCGAGGTGATCCGGCGGGCGGCCCGGGTACTGGTCATCGACTCCGAGCCGATCGTCCGGCACGGTCTGCGCGCGTTGCTGACCGCGGAGCCCGATCTCGCCCCGGCGGGCGAGGCGTCCTCCCCGCGGGACGCGCTGATGGCCGCCGAGCGCTCCCGCCCGGACGCGATCATCGTCGACATCGAGTTCGGCCGCGACGAGCGCCCGGGGCTGGACCTGGTCCGGGCCCTGCTGGAGCGCTGCCGCGGCGCGAAGATCCTGGTGCTGACCGGCTGCCGGGACCGCGACGCGATGATGCGCACCGTCCGCCTCGGCGTGCACGGCTACCTGCGCAAGGGCGCCGACACCGCGGAGATCGTGCGGTCGGTGCGGGCGGTGCTGCGCGGCGAGGGCGTCTTCGATCCCGGCACCGGCAGCGCCGGGCCGCTGCAGGTGCTGCGCGAGAACACCCAGGACACCGGCCCCGACCTGTGCCGGACCTCGCTGCTCACCGACCGGGAGAACCAGGTCCTGCGGCTGCTCGCGGTCGGCATGAGCAACCGGGAGATCGGGGCCCGGCTGCGGATCTCCGAGGCGACGGTGAAATTCCACGTGCGGAACCTGCGCGACAAGCTGGAGGTCCGGCGGCGCACCGAGATCGTCTACACCGCGGCCCGCCAGGGCATCGTCTGAGGACCCTCGGGCGGCACGGACCGCCGGGCCGGGGTGCACGGAGATCCCGCCCCGGCCCGGTTTCTCCACGATCCCTGTTCGGGGAGCGCAGGTGACCGCAGGCGTGCGCTGCACTCCCGGGACGCGGATCATGGTCGCGGCCGAGACCACGTCGCCGGCTGAGGTCGTTCACCCGGCGGCCACTCCTGGATCACCCGGTAGGTGGATTCGCCTGTTGTGATGCGGGCACCGAACGGTTGCGACCCGACGCCGTTCGTCCCCACCACGTTCCAGGAGGACGACCGTGGCCCAGTGCTGCCCGGATCCCCACGACGCAGGCGACCGCCCGGCGCTGCGCCTGCTCCCGCTCGGCCGGCAGGGCCTGACCTGCCGCTACCGCTGCGGTGACGCCTGCTCCCGGCCGGAGCCGAACACGTCGTCGAACGGGTACTTCGGTGATGTCCTGCGCACCGTGCTGGACCGCCGAGGGGTGCTCCGGGCCGGTGCGGTGCTCGGGCTGACCGCGGGCGCCGGGCTCGCCACCGCCGGCGCGGGAACCGCGGCCGGCACAGCGCACGGCACAGCGCACCCGGGGTCCCCGCCCCGCGGGCTGCGCTACGAGACCGTCGCCCCGAACCTCGACGACGCCGTGCGGGTCCCGTCCGGCTACGCGAGCAACGTCGTCGTCCGCTGGGGCGACCCGATCTTCCCGGACGCCCCCGAGTTCGACTTCGAGAACCAGACCGCTGCCGCGCAGGCCCGCCAGTTCGGCTACAACAACGACTTCTGCGGGATCCTGCCGCTGGACGCCGCCGGGAAGCGGCACGTCATGTACTCCAACCACGAGTACACCCTCGAACCGCTGATGTTCCGCGGCTTCGACGAGGAGAACCCGACCGAGGAGCAGATCCGGATCGGGATCGCCGCGCACGGTGGCGCGGTCGTCGAGGTGGTCCGCGACCGGCGGACCGGCGAGCTGCGCCACGACCGGGCCGGCCGGCTCAACCGGCGGATCACCGCGGACACCCCGATGGTGTTCGACGGCCCGGCGGCCGGTGCCGAGGTGCTGCGCACCGCCGCCGACCCGAGCGGCCGCGCGGTGCTGGGCATGATCGGCAACTGCGCGGGCGGCACCACCCCGTGGGGCACCTTCCTGACCGGGGAGGAGAACTTCGACGGCTACTTCGCGTCCGGCCCGGTGACCGATCCGCGGGCCGAGCGGTACGGCATCGCCGAGGGCCCGTCCGAGCGCCGCTGGGAGCGGGTCGATCCGCGCTGGGACCTCGCCCGGGAGCCGAACGAGGCGAACCGGTTCGGCTGGATCGTCGAGATCGACCCGCACGATCAGGAGGCGAAGCCGGTCAAGCACACCGCGCTCGGCCGGTTCAAGCACGAGGGGGCCACCGTCGCGCTCACCCGGGACGGACGCCCGGTCGTCTACATGGGCGACGACGAGCGCTTCGACTACGTCTACAAGTTCGTGTCCGACAAGCGGATGCGCAGGGGGAACAGCCGGGCCGCCCGTGAGCACAACGCCGGCCTACTCGCCTCCGGCACCCTCTACGTCGCGACCTTCACCGGGAACAGCCCGGCCGCCGAGATCACCGGCGACGGTGCGCTCCCGGCCGACGGCGCCTTCGACGGCGGCGGGACGTGGACGCCGCTGGCCTCCACCACGACGTCCTACGTGGACGGGATGAGCGTGGCCGACGTGTTCGTGTTCACCCGGCTCGCCGCCGACCGGGCCGGCGCGACCAAGATGGACCGGCCCGAGGACATCGAGCCGAACCCGCGGACCGGCAAGGTGTACATCGCCTGCACCAACAACTCCGACCGCGGCAAGGCGGGCGAGGCGGGCGCCGACGAGGCGAACCCGCGGCACGCCAACCAGCACGGGCACGTGATCGAGCTGACCGAGCGGGGCGACGACCCGGCGGCCACCACGTTCGGCTGGACCATCCTGCTGGTGTGCGGCGATCCGGCGGACCCGTCGACGTACTTCGGCGGCTTCGACAGGTCCCAGGTCAGCCCGATCACCTCGCCGGACAACCTGGCCTTCGACCGGCACGGCAACCTGTGGATCTCCACCGACTCCAGCCAGGCACTGGAGATCAACGACGGGCTGTACGGCGTCGTGCTGGAGGGACCGCAGCGCGGGTCGACCCGGCTGTTCGCCAGCGTGCCGGTCGGCTCGGAGTGCTGCGGGCCGGTCGTCACCGAGGACTTCGTGCTGGTCTCGGTGCAGCACCCGGGCGATCTCGACGACGCCTCACCGGAGCAGCCGGCGTCGCACTGGCCGGACGGCGGCGCCACCCAGCCGCGGCCGGCGGTGGTGTCGATCCGGAACCGGCGCGGGGCGATCGGGGTCTAGGCGCACTTCCCCAGGTCGGGATCGCCGGAGCCGGCGCTCTTCTCGAACGAGATGTGCACGTGGTCGACGTGGTTCGCGGTGTCGTCGCCGCGGTCCTCCATCTCGGTCCAGCCCGAACCGTGGTTCATCTGCTGCTCCCAGATCACGTACTTGACGCCCAGCTCGTCGGCGTTGGCGAGCGCGCACTCGGCGATCCGGTCGCCGGTCTCGCCCCGGACCATCAGGTCCAGGGCGTGGCCGGACGGGTGGTCGGAGGCGTTGCCGCGCTGCGCGACGCCGATCAGCTCGGGCTGGCCGTAGGCGCAGCCGAGGAACTCGGCGGCGTCGGCGACCCAGCTCTGCACCGGGCCGAGGCCGCTGGTGTCGATGTCGCAGGCCGCGCTGCTCGGGCCGCCGCGGCCGGCGCCCTCGCCGGGCTGCGGGCGGTCGCGGCCCGCAGCCGAGCGGGCCTGCTCGGCGGCCTCCCGGGCGATGCGCTCGGCCTCCTCGCCGGCGGCGCGGCCGGCGTCGGCGGTGGCGTCGAGCAGGCCCGCCGAGCGGACCAGGTCGGCGCCGAGCACCGGCTCGTCGCGCGGCACGCCGGCGGCGGCCGCGGCGTCGGCGAAGGCGGCGTCGAGATCGGGCTCGTCGGTGGACTCGGACGCCAGGCGCAGGTCCGCCTGGACCGGGCCGAACTCCAGACCGGCGACGGGGGTGACGACGGCGAGGGCTCCGCTGGCGACGGCAGCCGCGGTGGCGACGTGACGAAGACCGGACAGGGTCTCGTCCGCCCGCCGGTGGCGGTGTCGGGGCACGACAGTTCTCCTCCGGCACGCGGGCCGGGCGGGCTGCGGGGGAGCGTGGGATCGGGGGAATCCCTGCCCGTCGGGGAACCGGACCGCGTGTTCCGTCCCGGACGGTAGCGAAGAGCACCGGTCCGGCCCGGCATCCGGCGGCGAGGGGAGACGACCGCGCCGTCCGCTGCGGCGAGTGGTCGCAACCTTTCCGCCCACCCGGGCGTCCGGACATGTCCGGAAACCGGCCCCGACCGGACGTTCGGTGCAGGGCCGGGGCGAGCGGTCAGGGGGAGCGGTGCCGGCCGTTGGTCAGCGCCGGCCGGGCGGGCGCGGAGCCGAGCTCGCGCGCCCGGCGGCGCCCGGCGACGGTCCCGGCGGGCGGGGTGTCGGCCGGCGGGGCGCCGTTCATCGAGCGGGCCTGCTCGGCGAGCTCGCGGGTCACGCACGGCCAGGTCGCACTGACCCCGGTGGCGTCCCGGCACTCCCGGCAGAAGCCCTGGGCGTCGGGGGTGTGCTCCCTCAGGGTCCGCTCGAGCAGATCGGGCATCTCGGACAGGATGTTCGCGAGCGCCAAGACTCACCTCCAGGTCGATTGCGGGGGACAGTAGTAGTGCGGATCACCCGGGTGGCGCAGGGGCGGGACGGCATCCGGGGGCCCGGGCGCCGCCCCGGACGCTCCACTGCGGACGGTCCGTTTCCGCTGCTCGGCCCGCGGGGCAGGCGCCGTTGCGCAGCGGACCGGTGACCGGCCGTGACCGGCGCCGCAGGGCCGCGGGAGGCACCCCGGACCGGGGACCGCTCGTCGAACCGGCAGGTCGATCGGCGGCCGGTCCGGCAGGTACGACGACACGCACCGTGGCTGCGCCCGGCGCGGAAAGTGGATCACCCGATCAGTATGCCGGGATCTCCCGGGCGATCTCGTCCAGCCAGAGCGCCGCCGACATGTCCGACGGCGCCCGCCAGTCCCCGCGCGGCGAGAGCGCCCCGCCCGCGGAGACCTTCGGGCCGTTCGGCAGCGCGGACCGCTTGAACTGGGAGAAGGCGAAGAAGCGCTGCGCGAAGACCTGCAGCCAGTGCCGGATCTCGGCCGGCGGATAGGCCGGGCGCTCGTCGTCGGGGAAACCGGGCGGCCACTGCCCGGCGGCCGCGTCGGACCAGGCGTGCTCGGCCAGGAACGCGATCCGGGACGGCCGGAACCCGTGCCGCAGCGTGTACCAGAGGGTGAAGTCCTGCAGTGCGTACGGACCGACCGTCGCCTGGCTGGACTGCACCTCGCGGCCGTCGCCCGCGGGCACCAGCTCCGGGGTGATCTCGGTGTCGAGCACCGAGCGGAGCACCGTGGAGACCGGCTCGTCGAACTGCCCGGACGAGACCACCCAGCGGATCAGGTGCTGCATGAGCGTCTTCGGCACCCCGCCGTTGACGTTGTAGTGCGACATCTGGTCGCCGACACCGTAGGTGGACCAGCCCAGCGCCAGCTCGGACAGGTCGCCGGTGCCGAGCACGATCCCGCCGCGCTGGTTGGCGAGCCGGAACAGGTAGTCGGTGCGCAGCCCGGCCTGGACGTTCTCGAACGTCACGTCGTACGCCGGCTCGCCGCGGCCGAACGGGTGCCCGATCTCGGTCAGCATGGTCCGCGCGGTCGGCGTGATGTCGATCGTGGCGAAGGTGACGCCGAGCGCCTCGGACAGCGCGACGGCGTTGTTCCGGGTGTGCTCGGAGGTGGCGAAGCCGGGCATCGTGAACGCCAGGATGTCGGTGCGCGGGCGGTCCATCCGGTCCATCGCCCGGGCCGCGACGATCAGCGCGTGCGTGGAGTCCAGCCCGCCGGACACCCCGATCACCACCTTCGGCTGCCCGATGGCGCGCAGCCGCTGCTCCAGCCCGGCGACCTGGATCGAGTACGCCTCGTAGCAGTCCTGCTCCAGCCGCTGCGGGTCGGCGGGCACGAACGGGAACCGCTCCACGGTGCGCCGCAGCCCGATGTCGTGGCCCGGCGGGTCGAGCCGGAAGCCCACCGTGCGGAACCCGCCGGTGCGCGCGGCGTGCGTCCGCCGGTTGTCGTCGAAGGTGCCCTGCCTGCGCCGCTCGGCGGCGATCAGGTCCAGGTCGACGTCGGCCACCGAGTACCGCGCGCCCTGCGGGAACCGGCCGGACTCGGCGAGCAGCACGCCGTTCTCGTAGATCATGGTCTGGCCGTCCCAGGCGACGTCGGTGGTCGACTCGCCCTCGCCGGCGGCGGCGTAGACGTACCCGGCGGTGCAGCGGGCGGACGCCGAGCGGCACAGCAGCCGGCGCTCGTCGGCGCGGCCGACGGTGATCGGCGAGCCGGACAGGTTCGCCAGCACCGTCGCCCCGGCCAGCGCGGCCTCGGCCGACGGCGGGATCGGCACCCAGAAGTCCTCGCAGATCTCGACGTGCAGCACGAAGCCGGGCAGGTCCTGCGCGGCGAACAGCAGGTCGGTGCCGAACGGGTGCTCGACGCCGCCGAGCCGGATGGTGGCGCCGCGCACGTCGTCGCCGGCGGCGGTCTGGCGGCGCTCGTAGAACTCGCGGTAGGTGGGCAGGTACGACTTGGGGGCGACGCCGAGGATCCGGCCGCGGTGGATCACCACCGCGGTGTTGTAGATCCGGTGCCGGTACCGCAGCGGTGCCCCGACGACGAGCACCGGCAGCAGCTCGGCGGTCGCGTCGGCGAGCGCGACCAGCTCGCGCTCGACGGCCTCCAGCAGGGTGTCCTGCAGCAGGACGTCCTCGATCGAGTAGCCGGACAGCGTCAGCTCGGGGTACACGACCAGCCCGACGCCGTCGTCGTGGCAGGCGCGGGCGGTCTCCAGCACGGCGGCGGCGTTCGCGGCCGGCTGCGCCATCGTGGTGTGCAGGGTGGCCGCGGCGGAACGCAGGAAGTGCTGGCGGTACACGGAGCGGAAGTCCACATCGGCATTCTCCCCCGCGCGGCCGCCGCGCCGCCCGGGACCCGGTCAGCGGCGCAGCAGCCGCAGCACCGCAGGGGGCCGCCCGCCGAAGCCCTCCGCCTCCAGCACGACGAACAGGATCCGCGGCAGGTCCCGGACGGCCGGGAACAGCACGTAGCGCGGGTACCAGTCGGGCCGGAACTTGGCGTTGAAGCGGTACAGCGAGTCGATCTGCCACCAGCGCGAGGCCAGCCGCAGCAGCCGGGCCCAGCCGCGGGCGACCGGCCCGGCGCCGATCCGCTCGCCGCGTTCCAGCGCGGACCGGAACACCGCGAAGTTCAGCGACACCCGCCGCACGCCCAGCTGCGGGGCGGCCGCCATCAGCTCGGCGATCATCAGTTCGTTGATCCCGTTGTCGGCGGCGGCGTCGCGGACCATCAGGTCCAGCGACAGCCCGTCCGGGCCCCAGGGGACGAGCTGCAGCATCCCGCTCGGTTCGCCGTCGCGGAACACGGTGACGACCACCGCGTCCGGATCGGCCGGATCGGCCACCCGCGACGAGGCCATCGAGAAGCCGCGCTCGTGCTCGTCGCCGCGCCAGCGCTGGGCGCGCTGCGCGATCCGGGTGCGCTCGTCGTCGTCGTAGTCGTGCAGCCGGCGCACGACCGCGGTGTGCCCGAGCCGCTGCATCCGCTTCACGGTCTGCCGCACGCCGCGCATCGGCCGCCCGTCCAGGGTGAACGTGGCCGTGTCGAGCACCGCCTCGTCGCCGAGCTCCAGCGCGTCCAGCCCGGCCTTCGCCCAGGCGGTCGCGCCGCGCTCGGAGCAGCCGAGCACCGCGGGCGACCAGCCGTAGCGGGTGCACTCGTGCAGGAACGCCTCGATCGCGCCGGGCCAGGCGCCGACGTCCCCGACCGGATCGCCGGAGGCCAGCGCGACCCCGGCCAGCACCCGGTAGGACACGGCGGACTTGCCGCCGTGCGCGACCACCGCGGCCTTGTCCCGGCGCAGCGCGAAGTAGCCGAGCGAGTCGCCGTCGCGCTGCCGCAGCAGCGCGCGCAGCCCCTCCTCGTCCTCCGGCAGCAGCGACGGGCGCGGCTCCGGCGAGCGCAGCAGGTGGTACCCGGCGGTGAGCACGGCGACGACGCCGAAGGTCAGCCCGGCCGCGGCGGTCAGGTCGTCGAGCCAGAGCGCGTGCGGGGCGAACGTCACCGGCCCGGTGACGCCGATCAGCGACAGCCCGGCGTGCGCCGCCTGCGCGGCGATCGACGGGTCGTCGGCCAGCCGCCGCGGGTTCAGGGCGAGCAGCACCCAGACGATCAGGAAGCCGGCCAGCCCGAACTGGACGAGCGTGCGGACCGCCCGGCCGAGCCCGCCCGGGTCCTGGCGGGCCACGAAGTACCGGCGGGTCGCCAGCAGCGCCACCAGCAGCGCGCCGACCAGCACCGCCGGGGTGAGCCCGTGCCGCTGGTCGACGACGTGCAGCACGTTGACCACCAGCAGCACGGCGGTCGTCCCGGTCGCCACCCACCAGGCCCGCTGCTTGCGCCTGCGCAACCCGGTGGCGAGCAGCAGCAGCCCGACCCCGGCGACCGCGGTCACCACCAGACCGGCGAGCCCGACGCCCGGCGGGAGGCCCAGCGAGCTGCGCAGCTCGCTGCCCAGCAGCCGGCGCGGCGCGGGCAGCACCGCGGTGGCGACGGTCAGCAGCCCGACGATCCGGGCCGCCCACACGACCGCCCGGACGACGGCCGCCTCGGACAGCCGTCGCCGCCGCGCCTCCGGATCCGGGCGCGGGTTCCCGGCGCGGACCGGGCCGCGCCGTTGTCCACCGGCGGTGTCGGCCGCCACGCGATCCTCCTGTCGATCCGCCCCGCCCGGGCCCGGTGCGGCCCGGCGGCGGACGGTAGCCGCTCCGGACGCTAGCGCCGCGGGCCCGTCCGGCGCGCGCGGCCCGGCCCGCGTCGCCGGTCGGGGCGGTGAGGTGCGGCAGATCGGGCGAACCGGACGTGCCGGGCGGACCGGCCGGTCGGGCGTCCGGGGTGATGGTGTCCCAAACATCTCGTACGAAGTCGCCCGCAGCGGTCACCGGATGGACCCTGCGTTGTCCCGCAACGCTTCCCGCTGGTCCGACGGCGTGACGGTGCACACCCGTCCGACGGGTGCCGGGCCGGTCGGTGCATGGAGCGGGCCCGGGCCGTCGATCCCTGGGGTGTCCGAATGTGCACCGCATCGATCGACTCACGGAGGCGAACAGGATGATCACGAAGGACATGACCCGGGACCTGATCGGGCGCCAGGCGGTCGACTCGCACGGCGAGAAGGTCGGCAAGATCGGCCAGGTCTACCTGGACGAGAACGACGGCACGCCGACCTGGGCCACGGTGAACACCGGCCTGTTCGGCACCAAGGAGAGCTTCGTCCCGCTGCGCAACGCCGACCTGCGGGACTCCGGGGTCGAGCTGCCGGTGGAGAAGCAGCAGGTGAAGGACTGCCCGCACGTGGGCCGGTCCGACGAGCGGCTCACCGGGTCCGAGGAGGACGAGCTGTACCGCCACTACGGCACCGCCGCGACCGGCACCGCCGGCACCGCGGGCACCGCCGGTGACGGCAGGCACGCGGCCGGCACCGCCGAGGCCGGCCGCGCGGGCGCCGGCGACGGGCGGTCCGCCGGGATGTCCGGTGACTCCGCCGGGATGTCCGGGGACGATGCGATGGTCCGGCACGAGGAGCGGCTGCGGGTCGGCACCGAGTCCGAGGAGACCGGACGGGTGGCGCTGCGCAAGTACGTCGTCACCGAGGACGAGACGGTCACCGTGCCGGTCAGCCGCGAGGAGGTCCGGCTCGAGCGGGAGCCGATCACCGACGGCGCCGCAGCCGGATCGTCCGGCGCGATCGGCGAGGAGGAGCACGAGGTCACCCTGCACCGCGAGCGCCCGGTGGTGGACAAGACCACCGAGGCCGTGGAGAAGGTCCGGCTGGGGACCCGCACGGTGACCGAGGACGAGACGGTCTCCGACACGGTGCGCAAGGAGCGCATCGACGTCGACGACCCGTCGGACACCCTGGAGCGCTGACGAGGGCCGCGTCAGCGTGTCAGGGCGCGGTCCCGGACGGCGGCGGCCTCCCGGCGGGCGGCCTCGGCGGCCCCGGGCAGGCCGCCGGCGCCGGTGGTGGCCAGCGCCCCCTCGTGCAGCAACAGCAGTACCAGCGCTCCGCCGTCGGGATCCGCGGCGCCCGCGGCGGCCAGCTCGTCGCGCAGCAGATCGCGCAGCCAGCGCTTCTCGTCGGCGATGACGGCACGGCCGGGGTGCCCGGGATCGGGCAGCTCGGCGAAGGCGTTCACGAAGGCGCAGCCGCGCTCGTTCGCCGCGGTCCACGGCACCAGCACGTCGAACGGGGCGAGCACCCGCTCCGCCGGGGTGTCCAGCGCGGCCAGCCGGGCGCGCACCGCGTCGCGCCAGCGCTCGTCGCGTTCCTGCAGGTAACGGGCGACGAGTGCGTCCTTGGAGCCGAACCGGTCGTAGAGCGTGCGCTTGGTGACGCCGGACTCGGCGGCGATCAGGTCGACCCCGACGGCGTTGATGCCGCGCTCGTAGAACAGCGCCGCCGCGACGTCCAGGATCCGCCGGGCGCCCGGCGTGAGCGTCGGTGACACGCGTCCCCCTCAGTTATTCACAGATCTGTGTATTGTTGCGCCAGCAGTCTACTTCACAGATCGGTGAACTTGGAGGGCGGTATGGCGGCCACGATGCGGGCGTGGGAGCTGACCGGGCACGGCGGGCCGGAGATGCTGCGGTGGCGGGAGCGGACGGTGCCGGCCCCGGGCCCCGGGCAGGTGCTGGTGCGGGTCACCGCCGCGGCCCTGAACAACACCGACGTGTGGACCCGGACCGGCGCCTACGGCCTACCCGGCGATCCCGCGGCCCGGGCCGGCTGGCGCGGACCGCTGCGGTTCCCGCGGATCCAGGGCGGCGACGCGGCGGGCGTGGTGGCGGCGGCCGGCCCGGGGATGCACGGGGTCCCGGCCGGCCGGCGGGTGCTCGTCGATCCGGCCCGGTACGAGCGGGACGACCCGGACGCCGGGCCGGTCGGGCTGCTCGGCAGCGAGGCGGACGGCGCCTTCGCCGGCTTCCTGCTCGCCGACGCCGGCCGGGTGCACGACGTCGGCGACTCCCCGCTGACCGACGCGGAGCTGGCCGCGCTGCCGGTCGCGTACGGCACCGCCGCCGGGATGCTGGAGCGCGGCCGGATCGGCCCCGGCGAGAACGTTCTGGTCACCGGGGCCTCCGGCGGCGTCGGGCTGGCACTGGTGCAGCTCGCCGCGGCCCGCGGCGCGCACGTGGTGGCGGTGACCTCGGCGGCGAAGGCGGCCGCCGTCCGCGCCGCCGGGGCCGGTGCGACGGTCGACCGGTCGGGTGGCGCCGCCGCGGTCGCGGCCGCCGCGCCGCACCGGCTCGACGCGGTGCTCGACGTCGCCGGCGGCGACCTGCTACCCGCGCTGCTGCCCGCGGTGCGCGACGGCGGCCGGTGGGTGATCGCGGGCGCGGTCGCCGGGCCGGTCGTCGAGCTCGACCTGCGCCGCCTCTACCTGCACAACGTCTCGCTCGTCGGGTCGTCGATGCACACCCGTGCGCACTTCGCCGGGCTGGTCGCGCAGGCGCGGGCGGGCACCGTGCGGCCTCGGATCGCCGCCCGGTACCCGCTCGCCGAGCTCCCAGCGGCGCAGGCGGAGTTCCTCCGCGGGCAGCACGTGGGGAAGATCGTGCTGGCGCCGTGAGTCGCTCAGAGTCGGCTGATGAACCCGTGCGTGGCGAGCCAGGCCCTGGCGACGTCGCGCGGTGACTCGTACCCGGCGGACACCTGGCTGTTCAGCTCCAGGATCGTCGGGTAGTCCAGCGCCGCGGAGAGCGGGTCGAGCACCCGGGCCACCTCCGGGGCGCGGTCGTAGGCGTCCCGCCGCAGGGTCGGCACCGGGGTGTAGGTGACGTGGTAGTTGCGGTCGTCCTCGAGCACCTTCAGGCCGAACTGCAGGATCCGCCCGTCGGTGCTGTACACCTCGCCGAACAGACAGACCTGGTCGGCGGTGGACTGGTAGATCAGGTTCTCGTCGATGACCTGCACCCGGTCCGGCGGGATCTCCGCCTCGTAGAGCTGCTGCAGGCCGCGCAGGCCGTCCTCGCGGGAGTGGTACTCGGGCTCGACGCAGATCGTCCCGGGCTGGTCGGACCGCAGGTAGGCGAGCATGTCGCTGATCGTGTTCAGCTGCAGCGCTGCGGCCGGCCCGCCGGCAACGGCGAAGGCGTAGGTGTTGTTGAACCCGCCCGGCCGGAGCCAGACGATGTCGTTGTCGGCCAGATCACGCTGGCGCACCTGGGCGAGCACGTCGGCGTCCGGGATCCGCTCCGGCTCGCGCATGAACGACGCCCATGCGGTGCCGGTGTACTCCCAGTACATCGAGATGTCGCCGTCGAGCAGCGCCTGCCGAGTCTCGTCGGTGCTGCCGAGGTCGCACCGATCGGTGACCGACGCGCCGGCCTCCTCCAGCGCGGCGACGGTGATCTGGCAGAGGACGAGCTGCTCGTCGAAGTCCTTCGAGCCGACGACGTAGGTCTGGCCGGAGAGGTCGGCGGCGGCGGCGAGCGAGCCGGGATTGGCGGGGGGCCCGCAGGCTGCCGTGACGATCAGGGCGGCGAGCACCAGTGCGAGGCGGGAGGAACGTCGGAGAACGGTCGTGCGAGCGAACACGAATGACTTCCCGGGGAGCGAAGGTCGATCACGGAGCGTATAGACGACCATGAACGTCGCTTGCGCGCAACGGGGAGTCTCGAAGTCAGCGACGTATGAAGATGGCTGATAATCGGGGGAAACTACTGATCGTGATTGAAAGCAACCGGACTCGCCGGACGGTTCACGGTTACCCGGAGTGATCGTCGGGCCGGCCGCGGAGCAGGCGCGGACGGGCTCGGGCCGGTAGCGCGGACGTCCGCTGCTGTCGTCCCGGTCACGGAGAGTCGGTTGACCGGGCAGGGGAGTCATGGGACACCCTCGGTCTGGGCGGCCGCTGGATGAAGTAAGCCTCACTTCAGGATTGGCGAGACTGAAGCCACAACGAACCTGAGGGTTCGACGTTGTCCCGCCGCCGCTAACAACTTAGGTTAGACACGCCTAAAGAATGGAGCGGGTGTGCGCCGCACGATGCTGAACGGCAAGATCCACCGGGCCACGGTGACCCAGGCCGACCTGCACTACGTCGGGTCGATCACGATAGACGCGGACCTGATGGCCGCGGCCGACCTGCGCGAGGGCGAGCTCGTGCAGGTCGTGGACATCACCAACGGGGCCCGCCTGGAGACCTACGCGATCACCGGCGAGGCCGGCAGCGGGGTGATCGGCATCAACGGTGCGGCGGCGCACCTGGTGCACCCCGGCGACCTGGTCATCCTGATGAGCTTCGTCGCGCTGGCGGCCGACGAGCTGGCGGCGCACCGGCCGTCGGTGGTGCATGTGGACGAGCGGAACCGGCAGGTCCATCTCGGATCGGACCCGGCGGCTCCGGTGCCCGGCGCACCCGGTCAGCAGTCCGGCCGCTCGCTGGCGCAGGCCTGAGCCGCGGTGCCGACCGCTGAGCTGCCCGGCGCCGCGCTGCCCTACGAGGTCACCGGCCCACCGGACGGCGAACCGCTCGTCATGGTCATGGGCACCGGCGCCTCCGGCCGGGCCTGGCACCTGCACCAGGTCCCCGCGCTGGTCGCGGCCCGGTTCCGGACGATCACGTTCGACGCCCGCGGGGTGGCCGCCACGGCACCCTGCCCCGGCGGGATCACGATCGAGGACATGGTCGGCGACGTCGCCGGCCTGATCGGGCTGCTCGGCGCCGGATCGGCACACGTGGTCGGGACCTCGCTCGGCGCCCGGGTCACCCAGGAGCTGGCCCTGACCCGTCCCGAGCTGGTCCGCTCCGCGGTCGCACTGGCCGCGCACGCCCGGCTCGATCCGGTCCAGCGCGCCTACACCGAGGGCGAGATCGCGCTGATCGACGCCGGCGTCGAGCTGCCCGCCCGGTACCGGGCCGCGGTGGAGGCGGTGCTGAACCTGGCACCGGCCACGCTGGCCGCCGAGCGGACCGCGAACGACTGGCTCGACGTTCTGGAGTTCGCCGCCGGGCGCTCCGGGCCGGGGCTGCGCGCCCAGCTCGCGGTCTCCGGGGCGCTCGGCGACCGGCGCGACGCCTATCGGGACATCCGGGTGCCGCTGCTGGTGGTCGGGTTCGCGCAGGACCGGGTGATCCCGCCCGCGCTCAGCCGGGAGGTCGCCGACGCCGTCCCGGGCGCGGTGTACGCCGAGATCGCCGACGCGGGGCACTACGGCTACCTGGAACGGCCCGAGCAGGTGAACCGGCTGATCGTGGACTTCCTGCTGTCCAACCGGAGGAGAGTGCAGTGCGCGTCGTCGCGTTCGGATACATGACCTGGGGCTGCTGCCCGCCTGAGCCGGTTTCGCGCCGCTCAACTGGACGCTGATCAACGACGAGGCCGAAGTGGGCGTCACCGCGCACACGATGGACGCCGACTTCGACGCCGGCGACGTCCTGCTCAGCGGGTCCACCCCGATCACCGACGACGACACCGTCGTCGACCTGTTCGACCGGCCCCCTGGCGATGTTCGGCCCGATCACCGTCGAGGCGCTGGAGCAGCTGCGGACCGGGACCGCGCGCCCGGTGCCGCAGGACCGGTCCGCGGCGTCGTACTTCCACCGGCGCACCGACCGGGAGAACCGGCTGGACTGGACCTGGCCGGCGCGCGACCTGTTCAACCTGGTGCGCGCCCATGTCGATCCGTACCCGAACGCCTGGTTCGAGCACGAGGGCAGCCGGATCCGGGTGCTGCGGGCCCGGGTCACCGACACCGCCTACGGCGGGACCCCGGCCGGCTCACCCTGCACGAGGGGACCGGCGTGGTCGTGGTGACCGGCCCGGACGCCCGCCGCGGCCGCAATCCCGGACTCTGCCTGGAGCTGCTGCGCATCGCGGACGGCCGGGAGCTGACCGGCCGCGACCTGTTCCCGGTCGCCACCGGCTACCTGGACTGATCCCGCACCAGCAGCACCGCGTCCTTGTGCGGCAGCGCGATCTGCTCCACCGGCCGGAACCCGGCCCGGCGGAAGGCCCGCTGCGCGGCGGTGTTGCGGGCGTCCGGCTCGGCCAGCAGGGCCGAGCCGACACCGCGGCCGTGCTCGCCGGGGGCGATCGCCAGGTGCACGCCGACGTCGTCCGGGGTGGCCGGGAACGCGCGCGCGAGCGGATGCCGCGCCGGGCAGTAGAGCTCGAGGTAGCCGACCGGCCCGGCGCCCGGGTCGCCGGTGCGCTCGGCGAGCAGCGCCGCGGTCCCGCTGCCGGGGCCGTGCCCGGCCAGCTCGCGGGCCCACCGCTCGTCCGGCCACGGCTGGCCGAAGAACCGGGACACCGACGGCGTGCGCATCCATCCGGCGACCAGCCGGACGTCGTCGGGCCGGGCAGCGCCGGGCGCAGCGTGAACCCTCCACAGCGGACCGGCACCGGCGGATCGGCGAGCGCTGCGCCGACGGCGGGTGCCAGCGGGTTCGGGATCCGGTGCCAGGGCGTCGGGTGCAGCTCCGGGCGGCGCCACAGGTGCGGCTCGGTGAGCCAGCGGCCCAGCAGGTCGAGGGCCGGGCCGCCGGACTCGCGGTCCCGCGCGGCGGTGAGCCCGCGGACCAGTCCGGCGAGGCCGTCCGGCCCGGTCCCGGCGTGCTGCCCCGGCCCGGCACCGGTGTGCGGCCCCGGCCCGTTCCCGGTGTGCGGCCCCGGCTCCGGCCGGGCGCCGGTGTCCAGCAGCAGCGCGCTTGACCAGCCGGTGCCGCTCCCGGTCGACCGGATCGCTCATGTCCGGGCCGGTCCACCGGAGATCCTGCACGCCACCAGGTGAGGTTAGCCCACACTATGTCCGGATCCGATCGTCGCGGCCGCAGGATTCGGATCCCGTCTGGCGGGTAGGGCATCTCCGACCGCCACGACGAACCGCCCGGCCGTACCCCCGGCCCGGGCCCGGAGGTGCACCGATGACGAAGCGGACCGACGAGTTCACCGAGGACGATCTCGACCGCCGGCCCGCCAAGGACACGGCGGGCGGACCGACCGCGGTAGCCGTGTCCATGCGGCGCTCGCTGGAGCACATGGGCCCGGTCCGGACCGCCCGGACCCTGCTCGACCTGAACCAGGCCGACGGGTTCGACTGCATGAGCTGCGCCTGGCCCGATCCGGACCCGGGGGAGCGGGCGACCGCCGAGTTCTGCGAGAACGGCGCCAAGGCCGTCGCCGAGGAGGCCACCAAGGCCCGCGCGACCCCGGAGTTCTTCGCCCGGCACAGCGTCGCCGAGCTCGACGCGCACTCCGAGTGGTGGCTCGGCCAGCAGGGCCGGATCACCCACCCGATGGTCCGCCGCCCGGACGCCACCCACTACGAGCCGATCGAGTGGGACGAGGCGTTCCGGCTGATCGCGAGCGAGCTCGACGGCCTGGAGTCGCCGGACGACGCGACGTTCTACACCTCCGGCCGCGCCTCGAACGAGGCCGCGTTCGCCTACCAGCTCTTCGTCCGGGCGTTCGGCACGAACAACCTCCCGGACTGCTCGAACATGTGCCACGAGTCGACGTCGATCGCGTTGCAGGAGTCCATCGGCATCGGCAAGGCCAGCGTCACGCTGCCCGACCTGGTCGGCGCCGACCTCATCGTGATCGCCGGCCAGAACCCGGGCACGAACCACCCGCGGATGCTCACCCAGCTCGAGCACGCGAAGCAGAACGGCGCGACGATCCTCACGATCAACCCGCTGCGCGAGGCGGGCCTGAACCGCTTCAAGAACCCGCAGACGCCGCGCGGGGTCGTCGGCAACGGCACCCAGCTCTCCGACATGCACCTGCCGATCCGGGTGAACGGCGACATCGCGCTGTTCCAGGCGATCGGCTCGCTGCTCGTCGAGTGGGACGCGCTGGACCATCCCTTCCTGGAGCGGTACACGCACGGCTTCGAGCAGTGGCGCGAGCACGTCGCCGACATCGACTGGGACGTCGTCACCGACGCGACCGGGCTGACCCGCGCGCAGATCACCGACGCCGCCGCGCTGCTGCGGGACTCCCGCAAGACGGTCTTCTGCTGGGCGATGGGCCTGACCCAGCACCGCAACGGCGTCGCCACGATCAAGGAGCTCGTCAACCTGGCGCTGGCCCAGGGCAACATCGGCAAGCCTGGCGCCGGCCTGTTCCCGGTGCGCGGCCACTCCAACGTGCAGGGCGACCGCACGATGGGCATCTGGGAGCGCGTCCCGCAGAGCTTCCTCGACTCGTTGGAGCGCGAGTTCGGCTTCGACCCGCCCCGCGAGCACGGCTTCGACACCGTCGACAGCATCCGCGCGATGCGCGACGGCAAGGTGCAGGTCTTCGTCGGCCTCGGCGGGAACTTCCTGCAGGCCGCGCCGGACACCGACGTCACCGCCGCCGCCCTGCGAAACACCCTGCTCAGCGTGCAGATCTCGACCAAGCTCAACCGCTCGCACCTGGTCGGCGGGCGCACCGCGCTGATCCTGCCCACCCTCGGGCGCACCGAGAAGGACGTGCAGGAGTCCGGGCCGCAGTTCGTCACCGTCGAGGACTCGACCTGCTCGGTGCACAGCTCCCGCGGACCGCTGAAGCCGGCGAGCCCGCACCTGCGCTCCGAGGTCTCGATCATCACCGGGATCGCCGAGGCCACCCTCGGCGACCGCTACGGCATCGACTGGGCCGGCATGCGCGCCGACTACCGGCGCATCCGGGACCACATCTCCCGGGTCGTCCCCGGCTGCGAGAGCTACGAGGTCAACGCCCGGCGCCCGGGCGGCTTCATCCTGCCGCACCCGCCGCGCGACTCCCGTACCTTCGACACCGAGTCGGGCCGCGGCGAGTTCGAGGTGTCGCCGATCGACGTCGTGCAGGTCCCCGACGGGCACCTGCTGCTGCAGACGCTGCGCAGCCACGACCAGTTCAACACCACCATCTACGGCTACTCGGACCGTTACCGCGGCATCGAGGGCGGCCGGCACGTGGTGTTCGCCCACCGCGAGGACATCGCCGCCCTCGGTTTCGCCGAGGGCGACCGGGTCGACCTGGTCACCCGCTGGGAGGGCGACGAGCACGTCCGCTGCGCGCGGGGCTTCCGCCTGGTCTCCTACGACGTGCCGCGGGGCACCGCCGCCGCCTACTACCCGGAGACGAACCCGCTGGTCCCGCTGGACGCGACCGCGCTGAAGAGCAACCAGCCGGCGTCGAAGTCGGTGGTGGTCCGGCTGACCGTCGCCGGTGAGGTCGACTGCGACCCGTCGGGCGCGCAGGGCGCCGTCGGCGGGGACTGGCTGCACAAGTCCGATCCCGAGCCGGCGCACCTGTCCTGATCGGGCGGGTGTGAACTGCGCGCGCCTCCCTCCCGGCGGTGAGCCGACCTCGGTCACAGACCGGGCGGCCGCCGCGGAGCACGCTGGGCGCAGCGCAACGCAGGAGGGCATCGACGTGGATGCAGTGCACAGAGTGGAGACGGTCGACACACCGGCCGCCGGGTCCGATGCCGAGTAGCGGCCTGATCCGGAGGGACGCCGTGCCCGCCGGGTCCACCTAAGAGACCGCCGCCCGGGCACTCAGGAGGCTCAGCGACACCGGGGCGGTCCGCCGCCCCCGGCGGCACGTCCGGATCGAGGACCCGGGCCTGCTGCGGTCGCTCGCCGCGATCCCGGGCGAACGACCACTGGCTGAGGAGATCGCCGTGCGCACACCTGCCGTGCGGTCCTCGGAAGGAGCACGATCGGATGCCTGACGGGACGAGCTTCCTGAGCGGGGTCCGGGTCCTGGACGTCACCGGGGCGCTGGCCGGCCCCTACTGCACCACGATCCTGTCCGACCTCGGCGCGGAAGTGATCAAGGTCGAGCCGGTGCAGGGTGACTCGCTGCGCCGCAGGCTGGTGGGCGACGAACAGGCTCCGCTGCCGTTCGACCTCATCCATCGCGACAAGCGCAGCCTGGCCGTCGACATCAAGTCCAAGCGCGGCCGGGACCTGGTCAAGGCGCTCGCCGCCCGGTCCGACGTGCTGGTGGAGAACTTCCGCGTCGGCGCGCTGGCGAAGCAGGGCCTGTCCTACGACGACCTCAAGGGTGACTGCCCGGACCTGGTCTACTGCTCGATCTCCGGATTCGGTCAGTTCGGCCCGATGCGGGACGCGAAGGGGATCGACCTGGTCGCGCAGGCCTACGGTGGCCTGCTCAGCGTGACCGGGAGCCCGGGCGGCGGGCTCGCCAAGGCCGGCTACCCGATCGGCGACCTGGGCACCGGGATGTGGGGCGCGATCGGCGTCCTGGCCGCGCTGCACCGGGCCCGCGCCGGGCACGGCGGCGCGCACGTCGACGTCTCGCTCGCCGACACCATCGCGGGCTGGTCGCTGTGGGAGGTCGCCGACTTCGTCGGGACGGGCGAGGCACCCGGTCCACTGGGCACCGCGCACCGGCTGACGGCACCCTACGAGTCCTTCACCTGCGGCGACGACGGCGTCCTGGTCATCGGGGCGACCGAGCGGTCCTGGCGGGACCTGTGCGACGTCCTCGCGATCGACCTCCACGACGACCCCCGGTTCCAGGGCGAGTACGCCCGCTTCGTCCACCGCGGCGAGCTCGCCGCGCTGCTCCAGGAACGGTTCGTCACCGCCGACCGGGACACCTGGATCGAGCGGCTCCGCGCGGCCGGCGTGCCCTGCGGCCCGGTCAACGACATCCCCCGGATGCTCGACGACCCCCAGTACGACGTCCGCGGGATGTTCCCGTCCGACGTCGCCGCGTTCGGGCACCGGCGGATGGTGAACACACCGTTGATCGCCGACGGTGCGCCCCGGGCCAGGGGCCGGGCGCCCTCGGTCGGCGCGGACACCGCGGACCTGCTGCGCGAGATCGGGTACGACGACGCCGGGATCGCGGCGCTCGCGACCGATCACGTGGTCGGCGGGGCATGATCCGGCTGGCCGTCGCGGACCGGGTCACCCGGCTGACGATCGACCGGCCCGCCAAGCGCAACGCCCTGACCGGCGCGATGTGGGCGAGCCTGCACGCACACCTGGCCACCCTCGACGCCCGCGACGATCTCGCCGCGGTCGTGGTGTCCGGGACCGGGGGCAGCTTCTCGGCGGGCGCGGACCTCGGTGAGCTGCGTGGGGCCGACCCCGGCGAGGCCGCGGAGCTGCGCGAGCTCGCCGAAGCCACGGTCGCGATGCTGTGCGACCTCACCCCGCCGACCCTCGCCGCGATCGACGGTCCCTGCCTGGGCGCGGGCGTCAGCCTGGCGCTGGCCTGCGACGTCCGGGTGTGCTCGCCGCGCTCGGCGTTCGGGATCCCCGCCCTGCGCCACGGCCTGGTCTACGAGGAGGCCCACCTGCGGCGCCTGGTGCACGTCGTCGGCGCCGGGGCCGCGGCTCTGCTGCTCTACGGCGACCAGCGGTGGACCGCTGACGAGGCCCTCCGCCACGGGCTCGTGCAGCGCTGCGGCACCGACGTCGACGCGGAGATCGACCGGATCGTGGGCGTGCTGGGTGCCGCGCCCGCCGAGGCCGTCGTCTCGACGGCGGCGGCCATCAGAGGGGTGGGGCGGTGGACCTGAAACCGAGCGGGGCACGATCGGCCGTGGCCGGCGGGATCGGTCTCGCCGTGGGCCGGATCCTCCGCTCCCCGGCGGAAACCGGGGCAGCGCCCAGCACCTGCGCGCCGGTACCGGTGCGCGCCGACGACTCGACGAGGAGCTGACGGATGGACGTCACAGGAACGACCATCCCGGCGGAAGGGCCGGTCGCGCTGGTCACCGGCGGCGGATCCGGGATCGGCGAGGCCGTCTGCCGGCTGCTCGCCGCCCGCGGGCACCGGGTGGCGGTGGCCGACCTGGACGCCACCCGCGCGAAGGACGTGGCCTCCTCCCTGGACGGGGCGACCGGGTACGCGATCGACGTCACCGACTCCACGGCCGTGGGGGAACTCGTCGCGACGGGTCCTGCGGCACACCGGTCGCCTCGACGTGGTGGTGGCCGCCGCGGGCGTCGACGACCCGGAGACCAAGGTCGTGCTCGCGGAGCAGATGGAACGCGGCGAGGGGATCCTGCGCACCCCGGACATCACCGACGAGGCCTGGCGGGCGATGTTCGCGGTCAACCTCGACGGCGTCTTCCACACCGTGCGGGCGGCGGCCCGGGCGATGCTGCCCGCCGGTCGCGGCGCGATCGTCACCATCGCGTCCGGCGCGGCCCACGAGGCCACCCCATCGACGAGGAACTCCGCGCCGAGCGCGGCTGGACCGCCGAGCAGATCGACTCCTACTGGCTTGCGGGCGAGCGCCCGGCCACCCCCATGTGGATCGACGAACGCTCCTACCCCACCCCCTGAACCCCGCACTGCCCCGACCGCCACACACCGGCTCGCCCCGCCGCACACCCGCTGCAGCAGGTGTGCGGGGGGCCACCGGGTGTGCACCGGGGTCAGGGCGGTGGCGACGTTCGTGCCGCCGGCGCACCTGTCCCGACCGTGCGAACCGCGCGAGCCCCTCCGCCGCTAGCGTTGCGCGGTGGATGTCGAGGCGTGGGTGCGGCACTTCGAGCGGAACGCGACGCGGGCCGACGACATCGACGCCGACCGGGTGGACCCGTGCCTGCTCGACGAGCGGCGCCGGGCGGCGTTCGTCCGCTCCTTCCAGCGCTTCGAGCTGGCCGAACGCAGCGACGGCAGGCACGTGCTCGCCGCGGCCCGGCGGGTCGGTGACGAGCGCTACACCCACGCGCTGGGCCTGCTGGTCGCCGAGGAGTGCCGGCACTCGGCGATGTTCGGCGCGGGCCTGCGCCGGCTGGGCGGGGAACCCCTGGCGCGGCACTGGTCGGACCGGGTGTTCACGATGCTGCGGCGGGCCTGCGGTCTGCGCACCGAGCTCTGCCTGTTCCTGGTCGCCGAGTCCGTCTCACTCGACTACTTCGACGCGCTGGCCGCCGCGGCACCCGATCCGGTGCTGCGGGCCGTCGGAGCGCGGGTCGCCGCCGACGAGCGCAACCACCTGCGCTTCCAACTCGCCCGGATCACCCACGACCGGCCCGCTGCCGCGCCGCTGCGGTGGGCGGCACGGACGGCGCTGCTCGCCGTCGGGATCGGTGCGGCGGTCGTCGTGGCGGTCGACCACCGGGCCGCGCTGCGCGCCTGCGGCCGCCATCCGGGCCGGTACGCCGCCCGGGCGATCCGCACCCTGCGACACCAGCTCCGGGCGGCGTTCCCCGGCGTGCCGGACCCGCTCGGTCCGCTGCCGCTGCCGCAGGTGCCGGGCGACGGTGACCGTGCCGTCGGCTGAACACGACGCCGGGCCCGCCGGAGGTGGACCCGACGACAATCGGCCCCTCACCCGGTCTGACCAGGTGAAGGGCCGATTGTCGTCAGGCACGGAGTGTGCCCCCGGCAGGATTCGAACCTGCGCTCCCGCCTCCGGAGGGCGGTGCTCTATCCCCTGAGCTACGGGGGCCGTGCAACGTGCAGAACACTACCCCACCCCGCGGACGCCCGGCCGCGGGGGTGCCCGCCGGGCCGGGCCCGCGGACCGGCTGCCCACCGGAGGCCACGCGCGGTCACCTCCTAGAATCGTGCCGGTGAATCCCGACGTGCTCGCCGACCTGGTCCGTGACGTCGCGCGGGACGTGCTGACCCGACGCGGCCTGGACGTCTCGGCGCTGCCCGCCGACGGGGGTGTCGAGCGGCCCCGCAATCCCGAGCACGGCGACTACGCCACCAACATCGCGCTGCGCACCGCGAAGAAGGCCGGCGTGAACCCGCGCGAGCTCGCCGGCTGGCTGGCCGAGGAGCTGACCACCCGGGACGGCATCGCGAGCGCCGAGATCGCCGGGCCCGGGTTCATCAACCTGCGGCTCGCCGCCGACGCGCAGGGCGCGATCGTCGGCGAGGTGCTCGCGGCCGGTCCGGCGTACGGCACCGGCGACGAGCTCGCCGGCCGCAACGTGAACCTGGAGTTCGTGTCCGCCAACCCGACCGGTCCGCTGCACCTGGGCGGCGCCCGGTGGGCGGCGGTCGGCGACGCGCTCGGCCGGGTGCTGTCCGCGCGCGGCGCGAAGGTCACCCGGGAGTACTACTTCAACGACGCCGGCGCGCAGATCGACCGGTTCGTCGCCTCCCTGGTCGCCGCGGCGCAGGGCGAGCCGGCCCCGGAGAACGGCTACGGCGGCGCCTACGTCGGGGAGATCGCGCAGCGGGTCCTCGCCGCCGAGCCGGGCGTGCTGGAGCTGGAGCCGCAGCGCCGGGACGAGGCGTTCCGCCGGGTCGGCGTCGGCTTCATGTTCACCGAGATCAAGGAACGGCTGGCCGACTTCGGCACCGAGTTCGACGTCTGGTTCCACGAGCAGTCGCTGCACGAGTCCGGGGCCGTCGAGGCCGCGGTGGCCGCGCTCAAGGAGAACGGCTCGCTCTACGAGGCCGACGGTGCCTGGTGGCTGCGTTCCACCGACCAGGGCGACGACAAGGACCGGGTGGTCATCAAGTCCGACGGCCGCCCCGCCTACATCGCGGGCGACATCGCCTACCTGCGGGACAAGCGGGCCCGCGGCTTCGACCTGTGCATCTACATGCTCGGCGCGGACCACCACGGCTACGTGGCCCGGCTCAAGGCGGCCGCGGCCGCCTTCGGCGACGACCCGGCCGTGGTCGAGGTGCTGATCGGGCAGCTGGTGAACCTGGTCAAGGACGGCAAGCCGGTCCGGATGAGCAAGCGCGCCGGCACCGTCGTCACGATGGACGACCTGGTCGACGCGGTCGGTGTCGACGCGGCCCGGTACTCGCTGATCCGCTCGTCGGTGGACTCGGCGCTGGACATCGATCTCGACCTGCTGGCCAGTCGCACCAACGAGAACCCCGTCTTCTACGTGCAGTACGCGCACGCCCGCCTGGTGTCGCTGGCCCGCGGCGCCGCCGATCTCGGCATCGACCAGGGCGACGGCTTCGGCCTGCTCGACCACCCCCGCGAGGGCGACCTGATCCGCACCCTCGGCGAGTTCGGCGATGTCGTCCGCTCCGCCGCGGAGCTGCGCGAGCCGCACCGGGTCGCCCGCTACCTCGAGCAGCTGGCCGGGGCGTACCACAAGTTCTACGACTCCTGCCGCGTCCTGCCCCAGGGCGACGAGGACGTCACCGACCTGCACCGGGCCCGGCTGGCGCTGTGCGCCGCCACCCGCCAGGTGCTCGCCGCCGGCCTCGGCCTGCTCGGCGTGAGCGCGCCGGAACGGATGTAGTGCGATGAGAGCCCACCCCGCAGGCCCGATGCACGCCGGCCTGACCCCCGCGCCCGAGTCCGCCGGGCCGCGTCCCGGGTCGGCCGCGGAGCTGGACCACCTGGCCCCCGCCGTGTGGCCGCGCAACGCCGAGCGCGGCGCGGACGGCGCGCTGACCGTCGCCGGTGCCGACGTCCGCGATCTCGCCCGGGAGCACGGCACCCCGCTGTTCGTGCTCGACGAGGACGACTTCCGGTCCCGCTGCGCCGAGTTCGCCGCCGCGTTCGGGGCCGGCTCGGTGCACTACGCCGCCAAGGCTTTCCTGTGCACCGAGGTCGCCCGCTGGGTCGCGCAGGAGGGCCTGTCGCTGGACGTCTGCTCCGGCGGCGAGCTCGCCGTGGCCCTGCGCGCGCAGTTCCCGCCGGAGCGGATCGCGTTGCACGGCAACAACAAGTCCACCGACGAGCTGATCGCGGCCGTCGACGCCGGGGTCGGCGGGATCGTGCTGGACAGCTTCGACGAGATCGCCCGGCTGGACGCCGTCGCCGCCGAGCGGGGCCGCACCGCGCGGGTGCTGATCCGGCTCACCGTCGGCGTCGAGGCGCACACCCACGAGTACATCGCGACCGCACACGAGGACCAGAAGTTCGGCTTCTCCATCGCAGGTGGCGCCGGTTCCGACGGGAAGGACTCCGCGGCGCTGGAGGCCGCCCGCCGGGTGATCGGCTCCCGGCACCTGGAGCTGGTCGGGCTGCACTCGCACATCGGCAGCCAGATCTTCGAGACCGAGGGCTTCGAGGCGGCCGCCCGCCGGGTCGTGAAGGTGCTCGCTGACCTGCACACCGAGCACGGCACGGACAACCTCGCCGCGCTGCGCACGCTGGACCTGGGTGGCGGCATCGGCATCGCCTACCGCCCGGCCGACACCCCGCTGTCGATGCCCGCGCTGGCCGAGGAGCTGCGCTCGATCGTCAAGCGGGAGTGCGCCGCCGCCGGGCTGGACGTCCCGGGCATCGCCGTCGAGCCCGGCCGGGCGATCGCCGGGCCCGGCACCGTCACCCTCTACGAGGTCGGGACGATCAAGGACGTGCCGCTCGGCGGCTACACCCGCCGCTACGTCAGCGTCGACGGCGGGATGAGCGACAACATCCGCACCGCGCTCTACGACGCCGAGTACGACGTCCGGCTGGTGTCCCGCTCGTCGGAGCGCGACAGCATCCCCGACGGCGACGAGCCGGTGCTGTCGCGGGTGGTGGGCAAGCACTGCGAGTCCGGCGACATCGTCGTCCGCGACTGCTGGCTGCCCGCCGACCTCGCGCCGGGCGATCTGCTGGCCGTCGCCGCGACCGGCGCGTACTGCTACACCATGGCGTCCGGGTACAACCGGCTGCCGCGGCCCGCCGTCGTCGCGGTGCGCGAGGGCGCCGACCGGACACTGCTGCGCCGCGAGACACTGGAGGACCAGTTCCGGTTCGAGGTGTGAGCACCCGGGCGTGAGAACGGCCACCCGGCGTGTCCGGGACCGGCCTGACCAGGAATGATCGGCGCCCGCTGGAGCGGGTGCGGTACGCGAGGAGGGCTTGTGGCGAGGGGTGAGAGCGGGGCCGTCCGGGTCGCGTTGCTGGGCTGCGGCACCGTCGGCACCGAGGTGGTCCGGCTGATCACCGACCAGGCCGCGGACCTGACCGCGCGGGTCGGGACCCCGGTCGAGCTGGTCGGCGTCGCCGTCCGCAGGCCGCACCGGCACCCGTGGCTGACCGAGAACTTCGGTCACCTGGTCACGACCGACGCGGGCGCCCTCGTCGCGCGCGACGACGTCGACGTCGTCGTCGAGGTGATCGGTGGCATCGAGCCGGTCCGCGGCTGGCTGCTGGAGGCGCTGAAGGCGGGCAAGTCGGTGGTCACCGCGAACAAGGCGCTGCTCGCCGAGGACGGCCCGACGCTGGCCGAGGCGGCCGACGCGTCCGGCGCCGATCTGTACTTCGAGGCCGCCGTCGCCGGGGCGATCCCGCTGCTGCGCCCGCTGCGCGAGTCGCTGGCCGGGGACCGGATCACCCGGGTCGCCGGGATCGTCAACGGCACCTCGAACTTCATCCTGTCCGCGATGGCCTCCGGCGGCACCTCCTACGGCGACGCGCTGGAGGAGGCCACCCGGCTCGGCTACGCCGAGGCCGACCCGAGCGCCGACGTCGACGGCTACGACGCCGCGTCCAAGGCCGCGATCCTGGCGACGCTCGCCTTCCACACCCGGATCACCGCCTCCGACGTGCACCGCGAGGGGATGCGCGGGGTCAGCTCCGCCGACGTCGCCGCGGCGCGCCGGCTCGGCTGCACGATCAAGCTGCTGGCCATCTGCGAGCGGGTCGTCGACGAGGCCGGGACGGAGTCCGTCTCCGCCCGCGTCTACCCGGCGATGGTGCCCGACTCGCACCCGCTGGCCCGGGTCGACGGCGCGTTCAACGCGGTGTTCGTCGAGGCCGAGGCGGCCGGCCAGCTGATGTTCTACGGCCAGGGCGCCGGCGGCGCGCCGACCGCGTCGGCGGTGCTCGGCGACCTGGTCGCGGTCGCCCGCAACCGGGTCGGCGGCGGCCGCGGGCCGCGCGAGTCCGCGTACGCCAGCCTGCCGGTGCGCGCGATCGGCGAGGTCCCGACCCGCTACCACGTCGATCTCGAGGTCGCCGACCGCGAGGGCGTGCTGGCCGCGATCGCCGGCGAGTTCGCCCGCCAGGGCGTCTCGATCGCCGCGGTGCGCCAGACCGGCGGGATCAACGGCTCGATCGACAGCACCGCGCGCGCCGACGACGCCGGGCCCGGCCCGGCCCGGCTGACCGTCGTCACGCACTCGGCGCGCGAGGCGGCACTGTCCGCGACGGTCGCCGCGCTCGCCGATCTCGACCACGTGATCGGCGTGGTCGGGGTGCTCCGGGTGGAGGGTCTGGGCCGCGCGGTCAGTGCGCTGGGCATGGGCGAGTGACGGTGCGGACCCAGAACACGGTGCGATCCGGCTGTTGCCGGCCGAACAGGGGAGGCGACCGGCGATGACCGGCAGCGTGCACAACGTCCGGGGCCCGGCCGCCGGCGGCCCGACCCCGGCGGTCCAGGCGACCGGCGCAGTGGCGCCCCCGCCGCCCGGGCACTGGCCCGGCGTCGTCGAGGCGTACCGGGACCGGATGCCGGTGCAGCCGGACTGGACCGTCGTCACCCTCGGCGAGGGCGGGACGCCGCTGCTGCCCGCCCCGCGGCTGTCCGAGCGGACCGGTTGCCAGGTGTTCCTCAAGGTCGACGGCGCCAACCCGACCGGGTCGTTCAAGGACCGCGGGATGACGATGGCGGTCACCGCCGCGCTCGCCGACGGCAAGCAGAGCGTGCTCTGCGCCTCCACCGGCAACACCTCGGCGTCGGCCGCGGCGTACGCGACCCGGGCCGGGATGACCTGCGCGGTGCTGGTCCCGCGCGGCAAGATCGCGCTCGGCAAGCTGGCCCAGGCGGTCGCGCACGGCGCCCGGATCCTGCAGATCGACGGCAACTTCGACGACTGCCTGGAGCTGGCCCGCAAGACGACCGCCGACTATCCGGCGATCGCGCTGGTCAACTCGGTGAACCCGACCCGGATCGCCGGGCAGGCGTCCGCCGCCTACGAGATCTGCGACCAGCTCGGGCAGGCACCGGACATCCACTGCCTGCCGGTCGGCAACGCCGGCAACATCACCGCGTACTGGAAGGGCTACCGCGGCTACCACTCCGACGGGCTGATCTCGGAGCTGCCGCGGATGTTCGGCTACCAGGCGGCCGGCGCCGCGCCGCTGGTGCACGGCGCCCCGGTGAAGGAGCCGGAGACGGTGGCGACCGCGATCCGGATCGGCGCGCCGGCGTCCTGGCGCGGCGCGACCACCGCCCGCGACGAGTCGAACGGCCGGTTCGCCGCCGTCACCGACGACGAGATCCTGGCCGCCTACCGGCTGCTGTCCGCCGAGGAGGCGGTGTTCGTCGAGCCGGCGTCCGCGGCGAGCGTCGCCGGCCTGCTGCAGTCCAGCGCGGACGGCACGCTGCCGAAGGGGTCGCTGGTGGTCTGCACGGTGACCGGGCACGGCCTGAAGGACCCGGACTCGGCGCTGCTCACCGCGCCCGATCCGGAGATCGTGCCGATCGATCCCGGCGCCGTCGCGGCGGCCCTCGAGCTGGCCTGATGGGTCGTCCGACACGGGTCCGCGTCCGGGTTCCGGGGTCCACGGCCAATCTCGGGCCCGGCTTCGACTCGCTCGGGATGGCGCTCGGGCTCTACGACGAGATCGAGGTCGAGACGTTCGACAGGCCCGGCCTGTTCGTCGACGTCGCGGGGGAGGGCTCCCGGCACGTCCCGCGGGACGAGCGGCATCTGGTCCTGCGCGCGATGCGCCAGGCGTTCGACCTGTTCGGCGGGTCCGACCCGGCGGCGGCGCCGGCCGGCCTGCGGCTGCGCTGCACGAACGCGATCCCGCACTCGCGCGGACTGGGCAGCTCGGCGGCCGCCGCGGTCGCCGGTGTCACCGCCGCGGCCGTGCTCTGCGGGCGGGACGCGGCGCTGGAGCGCGACGCGCTGCTGCAGCTCTCGGCCGGGATGGAGGGCCACGCGGACAACGCGGCGGCCAGCCTGATGGGTGGTTTCGTCGTCGCCTGGGAGTCCTCCGGGGCGGCCCGCCGGTTCCACGCCGAGAAGCTGGACGTGCACCCGGACGTGCACCCGGTCGCGTTCGTCGCGGGCACCGAGTCGTCCACGAAGACCACCCGCGGCCTGCTGCCGGAGGCCGTCCCGCTGGCCGACGCGGCGTTCACCGGCAGCCGGTGCGCGCTCGCGGTGCTGGCGATGACCCGGCGCCCCGATCTGCTGCTGGACGCGACCGAGGACCGGCTGCACCAGCCCTACCGGCGGGCCGCGTACCCGGCGTCGTTGCAGCTGGTCGAGGACCTGCGCCGGCACGGCGTGCCGGCGGCGATCTCCGGGGCCGGGCCGACGGTGCTGGCGCTGACCTCGGACGGATCGGTGCCCGACGCCGTCGACACCGGCGGTTTCGCGGTGCTGCCGCTGCCGGTGGACACCGTCGGGGTCCGGGTCGACGTCTCCTGAGCAGCGGGAATGCGCCGGCCGCCCGGCTCGTTGACACCAGTGGCGTGACGTACACGACCGCGATCGGCGGACTCGCCGGGTGGGGGTTGTTGCCGCCCGCGAGCGATACGTCTAGTCTCGGCGCTGTACGGCGATCCACGCGACATCCGCGTAGTCTGCAGCCGGGCCCGCTCGCCCGATCTCCTTTCTGACTGGACTCGGAATCCCGAACGGGCGGCCTGACACCCGCGACGTCGTCGTGGTGCTCCATTTTGTGAATGCTGCCGGTGCGGCTCACCCGCGCCGGTCAAGCGCGTGACATCCCCTGACCTGGACAGGACAACCGGGTCGGTCAGGAAGGAACTCTGTGAGCGAGACCGATCTCGCCGGAACCGGGACCGCATCGAACGAGGCGGCGCCCCGCCGTCGCGGCGGCCTGTCCGGCATGGTGCTGGCGGAACTGCGTCAGCTGGCCACCGAGCTGAACGTCCCGGACATCTCCGGCATGCGTAAGGGCGACCTGATCGCGGCCATCAAGGAGCGTCAGGGCGGTGCCGCGACCCCGGCCCGGAAGTCGAAGGCCAAGCCTGCGGCGACCGGGTCCGACGGTGCCGACACCCCCCAGCTCCCCCTGGGCGACACCGCTGCGGCCCCCGAGCCGGCCGCGAAGCCCGCCGCCGAGGCCACCGCCGCGCCTGCGGCCGAGCCCGCTGCGGGGTCCGCCTCGAACGGTGCCGCCGAGCAGGCCGAGGCGCCCGCGCCGCGTACCCGCCGCCGTCGTGCGGCGACCCGGGCGGCCGGTGCCCCGGAGTCGGCCGCCGAGCCGGCCGCCGCGGAGCAGGCCGGCACCCCGGCCGCGGCCGCGGAGTCGCCCGCCGCGGCGGCGGTCGCGGAGCTGACCCCGGCCGCCCCGGCCGAGGCCCCCGCGAAGCCGGAGCCGTCCGGTGAGGACCGCAAGGCCGACCGCAACGACGACGGGCAGGAGGGCGGCGGCCGCCGGTCCCGCACCCGTCGTCGCGGTGGCCAGGGCGACGACGCACCCGCCCAGCGCGACGCAGGTCAGAAGGACGCCCAGCCGGACTCCGGCGACGACTCCCGCGACGGCGGCCGGGGCGGCCGCAACCGGGACAACGACGGCGGCGGCCGCGGCGGGCGCAACAACCGCAACGCCGACAACCGCGGTGACGGCCGGAACGAGGACGGGGGCCGCGGCGGCCGGAACAACCCGGGCCGCAACGGCGGCGGCAACTCCCAGAACCCGGGCAACGCCGCCAATGCCGGGAACACCGGGAACGCGGCGAACGCCGGCGGCTACGACGACGACGATGACGACGGTGACGGCCGCGGCCGCCGCGGCCGCCGGTTCCGGGACCGCAGGCGCGGCCGGGACCGCGAGCGTGGGGGCGGCGGCGGCAACGTCGACACCGAGATCCGCGACGACGACGTGCTGCTGCCGGTCGCCGGGATCGTCGACATCCTCGACAACTACGCGTTCGTCCGGACCACCGGCTACCTGTCCGGCCCGACCGACGTGTACGTGTCGATGTCGATGGTGCGCAAGAACGGCCTGCGCCGCGGCGACGCGATCACCGGCGCCGTCCGCCAGCCCCGCGAGGGCGAGCAGCAGCGGCAGAAGTTCAACCCGCTGGTGCGGGTGGACACGATCAACGGCCGGGACCCGGAGTCCGCCCGCAACCGGCCCGAGTTCACCAAGCTGACCCCGCTCTACCCGAACGAGCGGCTCCGCCTGGAGACCGACCCGACCCAGCTGACCACCCGGGTCATCGACCTGGTCATGCCGGTCGGCAAGGGGCAGCGCGCGCTGATCGTCTCCCCGCCGAAGGCCGGCAAGACCACGGTCATGCAGGCCATCGCGAACGCGATCACCACGAACAACCCCGAGTGCCACCTCATGGTCGTCCTGGTCGACGAGCGGCCGGAGGAGGTCACCGACATGCAGCGGTCGGTGAAGGGCGAGGTCATCGCCTCCACCTTCGACCGCCCGCCGTCGGACCACACCACGGTCGCGGAGCTCTCGATCGAGCGCGCCAAGCGCCTCGTCGAGATGGGCCACGACGTGGTCGTCCTGCTGGACAACATCACCCGCCTCGGCCGGGCCTACAACCTGGCCGCGCCGGCGTCCGGCCGGATCCTCTCCGGCGGTGTCGACTCGACCGCGCTGTACCCGCCGAAGCGGTTCCTCGGCGCGGCCCGCAACATCGAGGACGGCGGCTCGTTGACGATCTTCGCCACGGCGCTGGTGGAGACTGGGTCCACGATGGACACGGTGATCTTCGAGGAGTTCAAGGGCACCGGCAACGCCGAGCTCAAGCTCGACCGCAAGATCGCCGACAAGCGCGTCTTCCCGGCGATCGACGTGGGCGACAGCAGCACCCGCAAGGAAGAGCTGCTGATGTCGCCGGACGAGCACGCCGTCATGGTGAAGCTCCGCCGCGTCCTCGCCGCGCTGGACGACCAGCAGGCGATCGACCTGGTGCTCGACCGGCTGAAGAAGACCAAGACCAACATCGAGTTCCTGATGCAGGTCGCCAAGAACACCCCCGGCAAGGACGACGACTGACGACCCCCGGGCCCCGGTGGGAATTCCGTCGGGGCCCGGGTGGTTGAATGGCACGTCAGCTTCCCGGCTCCGGTTCACCCTGCGGAAGCAGGGACCCGGCGGCCACCGAGAGGAGATCCCATGCGCGAGGGCGTTCACCCTCAGTACGTCGACACCCAGGTCACCTGTGGTTGCGGCAACCAGTTCACCACCCGCAGCACGAAGTCGAACGGTGCGATCACCGTCGAGGTCTGCTCGGCCTGCCACCCGTTCTACACGGGCAAGCAGAAGATCCTGGACTCCGGCGGCCGCGTGGCCCGCTTCGAGGCCCGTTACGGGAAGCGTCAGCGCGCCAACCAGTAGCCACCGTCACGGCGCCCGTCCCCTCGCCCCGCGCGAGGAGGCGGGCGCCGTTTCGCGTTCCCAGCCCGCTCCCGCGACGGAGGACCTCATGACCAGCCAGTCGGTCGACGCGCTGCTCGACGAGCACGCCGAGCTGGAGCAGCGTCTCGCCGACCCCGGCGTACTCGCCGACCAGGCCCAGGCCCGCAAGCTCGGCCGCCGCTACGCCCAGCTCGGCCCGATCGTGACCACCGCGAACGAGCTGGCGCGGGTCCGGGCCGACCGGGATGCCGCCCGCGAGCTCGCCGCCGAGGACCGGACGTTCGCCGCCGAGGCGGACACCCTCGACACCCGCGTCGTCGAGCTGGAGACGGCGCTGACCGAGCTGCTCGTGCCGCGCGACCCGCACGACTCCGACGACGTCCTGATGGAGGTCAAGTCCGGCGAGGGCGGCGAGGAGTCCGCGCTGTTCGCCGGGGACCTGGTCCGGATGTACACCCGGTACGCCGAGTCCCGCGGCTGGAAGGTCGAGCTGCTCGGCGCCACGCCGTCGGACCTGGGCGGGTTCAAGGACGTGACGCTGTCGGTGCGCGGCCGGGACCCGGCCGACGGGGTCTGGGCGTCGCTGAAGTTCGAGGGCGGCGTGCACCGCGTGCAGCGGGTCCCGGTCACCGAGTCGCAGGGCCGCATCCACACCTCCGCGGCCGGAGTCCTGGTGTTCCCCGACACCGACGAGACGCCGGACGTCGAGATCGACGATAAGGACATCCGGGTCGACGTGTACCGCGCCTCCGGGCACGGCGGGCAGAGCGTCAACACCACCGACTCCGCCGTCCGGATCACCCACCTGCCCACCGGCATCGTCGTGACCTGCCAGAACGAGCGTTCCCAGCTGCAGAACAAGGCGCGCGCGATGGACGTGCTGCGGGTCCGGCTGCAGGCGAAGGCGGAGGCGGAGGCGGCGGCCGCCGCCTCGGAGTCGAGGCGCTCGCAGGTCCGCACCGTCGACCGGTCGGAGCGGATCCGCACCTACAACTTCCCGGAGAACCGGATCTCCGACCACCGGGTCGGGTTCAAGGCGCACAACCTGTCCTCGGTCCTCGACGGCAACCTGACCGACGTCGTCGCCGCCCTGGTGGCCGCGGAGCGCGCCGAGGCGATGGCCGGCACCGCCGCCGGCGCCGGCCAGGGGGGAGACGGCGCGGCGTGATCGGTCCGGTCGTCCCCCGCCCGTGTGATCCCGCCGTCGCGTTGCGCCCCGGGCACGGCCACGACCCGGAGAATGGCGCCGTGACCAGGGGACTCGGGTGAGCAGGCAGCCGCTGCGGGTGGCGATCGCGGAGGCCGAGCGGACGCTGGCCGCCGCCGGGGTCGCGTCCCCGCGGGTTGACGCCGAGCTGCTCGCCGCGCACGTCCTCGGCGCGCAGCGCTCGACGCTGCCGATGATCCCGCTGGTGGACCCGGACGTGGTGGCACACCTGCAGGCCCTCGCGACCCGCCGCGCCACCCGGGAACCGTTGCAGCACATCCTCGGCACTGCCGTGCTCGGACCGGTCGAGGTGGCCGTGGGGCCGGGGGTGTTCACCCCGCGCCCGGAGACCGAGTTGCTCCTCGAGTGGGGCCTTGGGGCGCTGCGGGACGTGCGGCGCCCGGTGGTGCTCGACCTGTGCACGGGCTCCGGCGCGCTCGCGCTGGCCTTCGCGGCGTCCCGCCCGGACGCCGTGGTGCACGCGCTGGAGGCCGATCCGGCCGCGCTGTCCTGGACCCGGCGCAACCTCGACGCGCACGTCCGCGCCGGTGGGCGCCCGGTGACCCTGCACGTCGCCGACGTCCGCTGGCCGGACCTGCTGATCGAGCTCGAGGCCGGGGTCGACCTGGTCGTCTGCAACCCGCCCTACGTCCCCGACGGCACGCCGGTGCCGCCCGAGGTCGAGCGCTGGGACCCGCCCGGCGCGGTGTTCGGCGGGCCGGACGGCACCGAGATCATCCAGGCCGTGGTGCGCGGGGCCACCGGCTGGCTGCGGCACGGCGGGGCGCTGGCGATCGAGCACGACGACACCCACGGGGAGTCGGTGCCCGCGCTGCTGCGCCGGCGGCGGACCCTCGCCGACGTCACCGAGCACCACGACCTGAACGGCCGGCCGCGCTTCGTGACCGCCCGGCGCGTCCCGAACCACTGAGCTGCGCCCGCCGCGCCTGCTCTGCCCCGCCCCGCGCCGCGCCCGTCCTGCCCCACCGCGCCACGTCCTGCTGCGCCCCGCCCTGCCCCGCTGCGCCGGGCTCTGCCGCGCCGCGCCGCCTCACTCCGCCCCGCCGGTTGAGGGCCCCGCTCCGAGTCGGAGCCTGTCACTCGTCGAGATGCAGATCAGCGCGATTTGTTGATCTTTCCGGTGCGCTGAGCTGCATCTCGACGCACCGCGAGCGAGCCCGGCCCCGCCCCGCAACGGGGACGGTCGTATTGTCGCGAACCGTGAGCGCACCCCAGACCCAGCCGCTGTTCGACTGCAGCGACCCGAGCGAGCGTCGCCGTGGATTGGCCGCTGCCGCCCGGGCCGTCCGTGCCGGGGAGCTGGTCGTGATGCCGACCGACACGGTGTACGGCATCGGGTGTGACGCGTTCAACGGCACCGGTGTGCGGAGCCTGCTGGCCGCGAAGCGGCGCGGCCCGGACATGCCGGTCGGCGTGCTCGTCGGGTCCTGGACGACGATCGACGGCCTGGTCACCAGCGTTCCGCAGGCCGCACGGGCGCTGATCGAGGCGTTCTGGCCGGGCGAGGTGTCGCTGGTGCTGGAGCACGCGCCGTCGTTGGCCTGGGATCTCGGCAGTACCCGCGGCACCGTGATGCTGCGGATGCCGCTGCACCCGGTCGCGCTGGAGCTGCTGCGCGAGGTCGGCCCGATGGCGGTGTCGAGCGCGAACACCTCGGGCAACCCGCCGGCGTCGAACGTGACGGAGGCGATCACCCAGCTCGCCGGGAACGTCCAGGTGTACCTGGACGGCGGTCCGTCCGGTGATCCGGTCGCCTCGACGATCGTCGACCTGACCGGCGCCCGCCCGCGGATGCTGCGCGAGGGCGGGGTCTCGGCCGACCAGGTCGAGGAGGTCGTCGGCCAGGAGATCGACCGGACCTGAGCCGCGCAGGTGTGATCGCCCCGTCAGGGGCGCAGCCAGGGACGACGGGTACCGGTAGCGTGCCCGGGGTGAGTGAGCAGACCTTCTGGGGCCCGGACTTCACCGCACTGCAGCAGCAGGATCCCGAGATCGCCGGGGTCGTGCTGGACGAGCTGGACCGCCTACGCGGCGGAGTCCAGCTCATCGCGAGCGAGAACCTGACCAGCCCTGCGGTGCTGGCCGCACTCGGGTCGACGTTGTCCAACAAGTACGCCGAGGGTTACCCCGGCCGCCGGTACTACGGCGGCTGCGGTGTGGTGGACCAGGCGGAGAACATCGGCAACGCGCGCGCCAAGGAGCTGTTCGGCGCCGAGCACGCCAATCTCCAGCCGCACTCCGGCGCGAGCGCGAACCTCGCCGCCTACGCCGCGTTCGCCAAGCCCGGCGACACCGTGCTGGCGATGGACCTCAAGCAGGGCGGCCACCTGACGCACGGCAGCAAGGTCAACTTCTCCGGCCTCTGGTTCAACGCGGTGTCCTACCTGGTCCGTGAGGACACCGAGATCATCGACTACGACCAGGTCCGCGACCTGGCGAAGCAGCACCAGCCGAAGATCATCATCGCCGGCGCCACGGCGTACCCGCGGCTGATCGACTTCAAGATCTTCCGGGAGATCGCCGACGAGGTCGGCGCCAAGCTCATGGTCGACGCCGCGCACTTCATCGGCCTCGTCGCCGGGCAGGCGATCCCGTCCCCGGTGCCCTACGCCGACGTCGTCACCGCCACCACGCACAAGGTGCTGCGCGGCCCGCGCGGCGGCATGGTGCTCTGCCGCGAGGAGCACGCCAAGGCGATCGACAAGGCGGTGTTCCCGTTCTCGCAGGGCGGGCCGCTGATGCACGCCGTCGCCGCGAAGGCCGTCGCGATGAAGGAGGCCGCGCAGCCGGAGTACCAGGCGTACGCGCGGCAGGTCATCGCCAACGCCCAGGCGCTCGCCAAGAGCCTGGAGGCCGAGGGCATGCGGGCCGTCTCCGGCGGCACCGACAACCACCTCGCGCTGCTCGACCTGCGGCCGATCGGCGTCACCGGTGGGGAGGCCGAGACCCGCTGCGACCGGGCCGGGATCACCCTGAACAAGAACGCGATTCCGTACGACCCGGCGCCGCCGATGAAGCCCTCGGGCATCCGGGTGGGCTCGCCGAGCGTCACCACCCAGGGCATGACCGAGGCCGACATGGCCGAGGTCGGCAGCCTGCTGGCGCGCGCGGTGAAGGCCGAGCACGACACCCCGGCCGGCGACGCCGAGCTGCGCGACGTCGCCGAGGCGGTCACCGCGCTCGTCTCCCGGGCACCGGCCTACCCTCGGGGGTGACCCGAGCCCCGAGGCGGACCGGAGAGGCGTACCCGACGTGCCGGTGGACCAGCTGAGCTACGGACTCCCGATCCGCGAGTTCCTGCTCGTCGGTCTGGTCTCCGCCGTCGTCACGCTGCTGCTGACCGGCCCGGTCCGGATGCTGGCCCTCAAGGCCGGCGCGGTCGCCTGGCCGCGGGGACGGGACGTGCACGTCACCCCGACCCCGCGGTGGGGCGGCCTCGCGATGTTCGGCGGGGTGCTCGCCGGGCTGCTGCTGGCGCTCTCCCTGCCCGCGTTGCGGCTCGCCTACTTCGAGGGCAGCTCCGAGGTGATGGGCGTCGTCGTCGCGACCGGGCTGCTGGTCGGGGTCGGCCTGCTGGACGACCGCTTCGATCTCGACGCGATCACCAAGTTCGCCGCCCAGGTGACCGCGGGCGGGCTGCTGGTGCTCTACGGCGTGCAGTGGACGACGCTGTGGATCCCGCTCGGCGGCGGCGGCACCGGGATCTCCGGCTCGACGCTGATCCTCGGCCAGGGGCAGTCGGTGCTGCTGACGGTGCTGCTCACCGTCGCGCTGGTGAACGCGATGAACTTCGTCGACGGCCTGGACGGGCTCGCCGGCGGGATCGGGCTGATCACCACGCTGGCCACCGCGGTGTTCTGCGTCGGGCTGATCAGCGAGAACGGCAACGCGCCTGCGGCGTTCGGGCCGGCGCTGATCGCCGTCGTACTGGCCGGGGCCTGCCTGGGCTTCCTGCCGCACAACTTCCATCCGGCCCGGATCTTCATGGGCGACACCGGCTCGATGATGGTCGGGGTGATGCTGTCCGCGGCGATCACCGCCGCCTCCGGCCGGGTCATCCCGGACGAGGAGACCTCGGCGAGCGACTTCCTCGCGCTGGTCGCCCCGCTGATCGTGCTCGTCGGGATCGTCTTCATCCCGGTGCTCGACCTGCTGATGGCGGTGATCCGCCGGACCCGTGCCGGGACCAGCCCGTTCAGCCCGGACAAGATGCACCTGCACCACCGGCTGCTGCAGCTCGGGCACAGCCACCGACGCGCGGTGCTGCTGGTGTACCTGTGGGCGGCGGTGCTCGCCTTCGGTGCGGTCGCGCTCGCCCTGGTCGACGAGACCGGCGTGGTGCTGGCGGCGATCGGGATCGCGCTGGTCGTCGCGTTCCTCGCGTCCGCGGTGCCGCACCTGGCCCGCACCCGCAGCGCGGCGACCGCCGGGCCGGCCGCATCGGCTTCTGCCGGGCCGGCCGCGACCTCCGCCGGGGCGCCGGCGTCGGCCGACGACGTCGCCGACCGGCGGGATCCGCCGGCCGTCGGCGACGATGCCCGGCCGCGGACGTCCGAGGGGCCGGGCCCGGTGCCGTCGCCGGCCCCCGGGCAGCCGGGCGGCAGGCAGCCGGGTGACGGCGCGCCGCCGGGCCGGACGGCTGCGCGGCCCGTCGGCCCCGGGACGGGCACCCACCGGCCGGGCGGGCCACCGGCGCCGGTGCACCGGAGCGGCGAGACCCCCGCGCACCGACCCGGCGAGGCCCCTGCGCACCGGTCGGACGAGACTCCGATGCGCCGGACCGGTGAGACCCCGGTGTACCGGCCGGGCGGCGGCCCGGCGCGGCACCGGACCGGCGAGCCCCCTGCGCGGTGGCCCGGTGCGCGTTCCGTCCCCCCGGTACCGGGCACACCGGCGCCGCCGTCGGCACGGCGTGGCCCGCCCACCCGTACCGGGCAGCGGCCGGCCGAGCCCCTGCACCGGCCGGACGCGGTCCCGCCGCGGCGCACCGGGGAGCAGCAGCGGAACGGCCACCCACGGCAACCCGCCCCCGACGACGGTGTCCCGGCCCCCGACGGCGGACAGCCCTGGCGAGCGCCCGGCCCGTCCCGCACCGACCAGCCGACCGTGCCCAACCCGGTCCGGCGGGACCCACCGGGTGAGGCCGACCAGCGCTAGTCGGCCGGGGCGGCGGCGACCGGCCGTCACCCCGCACCCCGCCGGCGACCGCCGCACAGCACCCCGCCCTCGACCAGCGGCCAGGTCGGTCCGGGGTGTCGGTGGTCACCCCGACAGCCCCCGCCCGCCGGTGGTGCGGCCGTCGTTACCGTGGTGGGGCGCCCGGCGGGCGGCGCACCCACCCACGAGGAGATGACGGGCCATGTGGCGATCGAGACCGGAGCTCGTGGTCGGCCACGAGCAGGCGATGCGCCGGATGTCCGCGTCCATGGCGCGCAACGCGACCCTGCTCGCCGTCCTGGTGGGGGTCGGCTGCGTGATCGCCTTCACGCTGCTGGCCGGGCGGCCCGGCCTCAACGGTGCCGCGATCGGCGCCCTCACGTGCACAGTGTTCGGGCTCGTCACCTCGTTCCTGGTCAGGGGTACCGCCGAGATCCCGCCCCGGTTTGTGATGCTGGCCTCAGTCACCGGCTGGCTCACCAAGTCGCTGATCCTCTTCGGGGTGCTGTTCACCTTCGGTGGGGTGCCCTGGCTGGACCGGAACGCACTCGTCGTGACCGTGCTGCTCGGCATGATCGCGACGGCGGCGGGGGAGGCCTGGGCGGTGTACCGGCTGCGGATCCTGGTGGGCGAGGTTCCGGCAGGTCCAGCCGCCTGACCTGGGGCTATTCGTCCGGTTTGTCGGCCTGTCCCAGGTGCTCGACGGGTGGACGGCCGGTGCGCCGGAGATGTCGAGTCGGTGGTGTTAACCGTTGATTACACGACGACCCGGCGGCTCGCGGACCAAGATCGTTTCTCCATGCGAAGGCCCTGGTGAGGTGCATGTCGGCCCCCGACGCTGTGTAGAAGTACGGCTGATAACATCCCGCGTCGTAGGCGATGTGGGTGATTTTCGGTGATGTGTTCCGAGCGCCCTGGTGCATCGCCCCAGAGGCACCTTGCAGGCGATCCCCGTCCGTGTGAGTCGTGGGACGGGAGCACCGGAAGGACCCCCATTGGGCGAGCTCGTACTGGCGGCTGAGGAGTTCACCCCGCCCGGTCCCAGTGTCTTCAACTACCCGCCGATCTTCGCGGGCGTCACCAAGCCGATGGTGTTGATCGTGATGTCCGCGGTCATCATCGCGGTGTACTTCGCGGTGGCGACCCGGCGGATGGCGATCGTGCCGGGGAAGGGGCAGTTCGCGCTCGAGTCGTTCTACAACGTCGCGCGCAACGGCATGGCCCGTGACCAGATCGGCAAGGACGACTTCAAGCCGTTCATCCCGCTGATCCTGGGTCTGTTCAGCTTCGTGCTGGTCAACAACTACTTCGGGATCATCCCGTTCTTCCAGATCCCGACCATGTCGAAGATCAGCTTCCCGATCGCGCTGGCGCTGGTGGTCTACGTGGCCTACCACTACGCGGGATTCCGGAAGCACGGCTTCGTCGGGTACTTCAAGCACGCCACCCTCCCCAAGGGTGTGCCGATGGCGATCGCACCACTGATCATCGTCATCGAGCTGCTGCAGAAGTTCCTGGTCCAGCCCGCCTCGCTGGCGCTGCGTCTGTTCGCGGCGATGTTCGCCGGCCACCTGATGCTGGTCCTGGTGGCCGTCGGCGCCGAGTTCATGCTGTTCGCCGGTGGTTTCCTGGTGATCCCGGCCGGGCTGGTGGTCATCGCCGGTATCGCCTTCACCTTCCTGGAGGCGCTGGTGATGACGATCCAGGCCTACATCTTCGCGCTGCTGGCGTCGGTGTTCATCGGCGCGGCGGTGGCCGAGGAGCACTAGGAGTACCCACCCCGGCGCCCCGGCGCCGACCTGAACCCGCCGGTTCGTCCGGCCCATCCCCGAACGACCCCCGCCCGAGGGCGGACCCGACGGAAGGAACCCCGAAGTGAGCGCAACGCAGCAGATCCTCGCCCAGGCCGCCGACAACAACGCCGGCTACGCGGCCATCGGCTACGGCCTGAGCGCCATCGGCGCCGGCATCGGCGTCGGCCTGATCTGGTCGGCCGTCGTCAACGGCACCGCCCGCCAGCCGGAGGCCCGCGGCCAGCTGATGGGTATCGGCTGGGCGACCTTCGTGCTCGCCGAGCTGGTGGCGCTGATCGGTCTGGTCGTCTTCTTCATCGCCTCGGCCTGATCGTCGTCCCTGATCCCGGCCCGCTGCCGGCGGCGTGGGACACGTCACGGAAGGACATATGGTGGAACGACTGATCCTCGCCGCCGAGGAACCCTCACCGATCGCCGTCTACCCGGCAGAGCTCGTGCTCGGCCTGGTCTCCTTCGCCATCCTGTTTTTCGTCCTCTGGAAGTTCGCGGTGCCGCGCTTCGAGAAGCTCTACGAGGAGCGGACCGACGCCATCGAGGGCGGCCTGAAGCGCGCCCAGGAGGCGCAGGAGCAGGCGGACCGGCTGAAGAAGGAGTACGAGGACCAGCTGGCCGGCCTGCGGGCCGAGGCCGCGCGCATCCGCGACGACGCGCGCGCCGAGGGCCAGCAGATCAAGGCCGAGCTGCGGGAGGAGGCCGAGCAGGAGGCCGCGCGCATCAAGGCCCGTGGCGACGAGCAGATCGCCGCCGCCCGCGCCGCCGCCGAGCGGTCGCTGCGCGGAGAGGTCGGCGGGCTGTCGGTGCAGCTGGCCGAGCGCCTGCTGCGCGAGCAGCTGGCCGACGACTCGCGGCGCTCCGCGACCATCGACTCGTTCCTCGCCGACCTCGGTGAGACCGGCCAGCGGAGCGGGGCGAGCTGATGGCCCAGGTCCTGCAGGCCGCCACCCGGGAGGCGCTGGCCGGTCTCATCGAGCGGCTGGACGCCTACACCGACGGCGCCCCCGCCCGCGAGCTGACCACGACCGCCGACGAGCTGTTCTCGGTGGCCCGCTTCCTCGACGGCGAGCGGCAGGTGCGCAGGCTGCTGGCCGACGCGAGCTCGCCCGAGCAGGCGCGGGTCGACCTGGTGCAGCGACTGCTCGGCGGGAAGCTCTCGCAGCCGGTCCTGGACCTGGTCGCCGAACTGGTCCGCAAGCGCTGGTCGAAGCCGCGCGACATCGTCCTCGCGGCCGAGACGCTGGCCCGCCGGGCCACCCTGTCGACGGCCGCCCGCAACGGCTCCCTCGACGAGGTCGAGGACCAGCTGTTCCGGTTCGGCCGCATCCTCGCCCGCGAGCCGGAGCTGAACGCGCTGCTCGCCGACACCACCAAGCCCGTCGACGGGCGGCTCCAGCTGCTCGACGGCGTACTCGGTGACCGGGCCTACCCGACCACCGCCACCCTGCTCCGCCAGACCGTGCGGCTGCCGCGCGGCAGGCACCTCGACGTCCTCGCCGAGGAGCTCGCCGATCTCGCCGCCGCGCTGCGGGAGCGCTCGGTGGCGAAGGTGCGGACCTCCGTCGCGCTGACCCCGGAGCAGGAGTCGGCGCTCGCCGACACCCTCGGCCGCATCTACGGCCGCACGATCTCCCTGCAGGTTGAGCTCGACCGGGACCTCCTCGGAGGTCTGGTCGTGCAGGTCGGCGGCGAGGTCATCGACGGTAGCGTGGCGGGCAGACTCGCCGCCGCACGCCGTTCCCTGCCCAGCTGACCTGCCCGAGGGCGCACCGCCGGCCCCCGGCGGCACGATCTCAGGTCCCGTTCGAGAGAAGGAACGACGCAGCCATGACAGAGCTGACGATCTCCTCCGAGGAGATCCGGAGTGCGATCTCCAGCTACGTCTCGTCGCTGGAGAACGACACCGACCGCCGTGAGGTCGGGGCCGTGTCCGACACCGGCGACGGCATCGCCCACATCGAGGGCCTGCCCTCGGCCATGACGAACGAGCTGCTCGAGTTCGACGGCGGCGTCCGCGGCGTCGCGCTGAACCTGGAGCCGAACGAGATCGGCGCGGTCGTCCTCGGCGACTACACCGGCATCGAGGAGGGCCAGCAGGTCACCCGCACCGGCGAGGTGCTGTCGGTGCCGGTCGGCGAGGGCTACCTGGGCCGGGTCGTCGACCCGCTGGGCAACCCCATCGACGGCCTCGGCGACATCGAGACCGACTCCCGCCGCGTGCTGGAGCTGCAGGCCGCGTCGGTGATGGAGCGCCAGTCGGTGCACGAGCCGCTACAGACCGGCATCAAGGCGATCGACGCGATGACGCCGATCGGCCGCGGCCAGCGGCAGCTGGTGATCGGCGACCGCAAGACCGGCAAGACCGCGGTCTGCGTCGACACGATCATCAACCAGAAGGAGAACTGGGCGTCCGGCGACCCGAAGAAGCAGGTCCGCTGCATCTACGTCGCCATCGGCCAGAAGGGCTCCACGATCGCCGGTGTCCGGCAGTCCCTGGAGGACGCCGGCGCGCTGGAGTACACGACGATCGTCGCGTCCCCGGCGTCCGACCCGGCCGGCTACAAGTGGCTCGCCCCCTACACCGGCTCGGCCATCGGCCAGCACTGGATGTACCAGGGCAAGCACGTCCTGATCGTGTTCGACGACCTGTCCAAGCAGGCCGAGGCCTACCGCGCGATCTCGCTGCTGCTGCGCCGCCCGCCGGGCCGCGAGGCGTACCCGGGTGACGTCTTCTACCTGCACTCGCGGCTGCTCGAGCGCTGCGCGAAGCTCTCCGACGAGCTCGGCGCCGGCTCGATGACCGGTCTGCCGATCATCGAGACCAAGGCGAACGACGTGTCGGCCTACATCCCGACCAACGTCATCTCGATCACCGACGGCCAGGTCTTCCTGGAGTCCGACCTGTTCAACCAGGGCGTCCGGCCGGCGATCAACGTCGGTATCTCGGTCTCTCGGGTCGGCGGGGACGCCCAGGTCAAGGCGATGAAGACGGTGTCCGGCTCGCTGCGTCTGGACCTGTCGCAGTACCGCGAGCTGGAGGCGTTCGCCGCCTTCGGCTCCGACCTCGACGCCGCCTCGGCCGCCGCGCTGGGCCGCGGTGAGCGGCTGGTGGAGCTGCTCAAGCAGGCGCAGTACGCGCCGGTCGCGGTGCAGGACCAGGTCGTCTCGATCTGGCTGGGCACCAGCGGCAAGCTGGACTCGGTGCCGGTCGCCGACGTGCAGCGCTTCGAGGCGGAGTTCCGCGAGTACAGCCGCCGGCACGCCTCGGGTCCGCTGAACGAGATCGTCGACACCGGGAAGCTCTCGGACGACGCGATCGAGACCCTGACCAAGGCCGTGGACGAGTTCAAGCGCAACGAGTTCACCGCCTCCGACGGCTCGTCCGTCGTCCCGAACGAGAAGCCCGCCGAGGCCCTCGACGAGGACGACGTCGACCAGGAGACCGTCACGGTCAAGAAGAACTGAGGCTGATACCAGATGGCGGCACAGATCCGGGTGCTGCGCCGGCGTATCCGGTCGACGCAGTCCATCAAGAAGATCACCCGATCCCAGGAGCTGATCGCGACCTCACGGATCGCGAAGGCCAGGGCGCGGGTGAACGAGGCGCGCCCCTACGCGGAGCTGATGACGAGCACGCTGTCGGAGCTGGCGTCGAACTCGGCGCTGGACCACCCGCTGCTGGTCGAGCGGGAGACCCCGAAGCGGGCCGCGGTGCTGGTCGTGACCAGCGACCGCGGCCAGTGCGGCGGCTACAACGCCAACGTGCTCAAGGAGGCCGAGCAGCTGCAGTCCCTGCTCCGTGAGCAGGGCAAGGAGCCGGTGCTCTACGTGATCGGCCGCAAGGGCGTCTCGTACTACCGGTTCCGCAACCGGCCGATCGAGCAGTCCTGGACCGGCTTCTCCGAGCAGCCCGGCTACGAGCACGCGGCCGAGGCGGCGAAGACGCTGGTGGACGCGTTCATGGCGGGGGTCGACGACCCCGAGGGCGAGGCGGCCGAGGACGGCGTGCACGGCGTGGACGAACTCCACCTCGTGTACACCAGCTTCAAGAACATGATCACCCAGGTGCCGCAGGCCCGGCGGATGGCACCGCTCGAGGTCCAGTACTCCGGCGGGGTCTCCGCGGAGGCGGGCCCGGCCGACGAGGACGCGCAGGACGAGTTCCCGACCGGCGGCCCGGACTCGGGCCCCCAGTCGCTGTACGAGTTCGAGCCGGACGCGGACACGCTGTTCGACGCGCTGCTGCCGAAGTACATCGGGGCCCGCCTCTACGCGGCCCTGCTGGAGTCGGCGGCGTCGGAGTCGGCGAACCGCCAGCGGGCCATGAAGGCCGCCACGGACAACGCGAACGAATTGATCCGTAGTCTGACACTGGAGGCCAACCAGGCACGTCAGGCTCAGATCACCCAGGAGATCAGCGAGATCGTCGGTGGTGTCGACGCTCTCGCCAGCGCAGGAAGTGAGAGCTGATGACCACGACCACTGCCGAAACGTCGGCCGGTCCGATCACCGGGCGCGTCGTCCAGGTGACCGGTCCGGTCGTCGACGTCGAGTTCCCGCGCAACCAGGTCCCGGACCTGTACAACGCGCTGACGCTCGACGTCGACCTCTCCGGTGACAAGCGCAAGCTGACCCTGGAGATCGCCCAGCACCTGGGCGACAACCTCGTCCGGGCCATCTCCATGCAGCCGACCGACGGCGTCGTGCGCGGCCAGGAGGTCACCGACCTCGGCCGGCCGATCTCGGTGCCGGTGGGCGACCAGGTCAAGGGGCACGTGTTCAACGCGCTCGGCGACTGCCTGGACGACCCGAACATCCAGTTCACCGGCGACCTGCGGTCGATCCACCAGAAGGCGCCGCGGTTCGACCAGCTCGAGGGCAAGACCGAGATGCTGGAGACCGGCATCAAGGTCCTCGACCTGATGACGCCGTACGTGGTCGGCGGGAAGATCGGCCTGTTCGGCGGCGCGGGCGTCGGCAAGACCGTGCTGATCCAGGAGATGATCCAGCGTGTCGCGCTGAACTTCGGTGGCACCTCGGTGTTCGCCGGCGTCGGCGAGCGCACCCGTGAGGGCAACGACCTCATCACGGAGATGACCGAGTCGGGCGTCATGAAGAACACCGCCCTGGTGTTCGGCCAGATGGACGAGCCGCCGGGCACCCGTATGCGGGTCGCGCTGTCCGCGCTGACCATGGCGGAGTACTTCCGGGACGCGCAGGACCAGGACGTCCTGCTGTTCATCGACAACATCTTCCGGTTCACCCAGGCCGGCCAGGAGGTGTCCACCCTGCTGGGCCGGATGCCGTCCGCGGTGGGCTACCAGCCCACCCTGGCCGACGAGATGGGCGAGCTGCAGGAGCGGATCACCTCGACCCGGGGCCGGTCGATCACCTCGATGCAGGCGATCTACGTCCCCGCGGACGACTACACCGACCCGGCGCCGGCGACCACGTTCGCCCACCTGGACGCCACCACCGAGCTCTCCCGGCCGATCTCCCAGAAGGGGATCTACCCGGCGGTGGACCCGCTGACCTCGACGTCGCGGATCCTGGACCCGCAGTACGTCGGCGACGAGCACTTCCGGGTCGCCAACGAGGTGAAGCGGATCCTGCAGAAGTACAACGACCTGCAGGACATCATCGCCATCCTCGGCATCGACGAGCTGTCCGAGGAGGACAAGCAGCTGGTCGGCCGGGCCCGCCGGATCGAGCGGTTCCTGTCCCAGAACCTGCTGGTCGCCGAGCAGTTCACCGGCCAGCCGGGTTCGACGGTCCCGCTGAAGGAGACCATCGAGGCGTTCGACAAGATCGCCAAGGGCGAGTTCGACGACGTGCCCGAGCAGGCGTTCTTCCTCTGCGGTGGTCTCGAGGACCTGGAGAAGAACCGCAAGAAGCTGGAAGGGTGACATGCCGGCTGAGATGACCGTGGAGCTGGTCTCGGTCGAGCGCAGGCTGTGGTCGGGCGACGCGCGCTTCGTGCTCGCCCGGACCACCGTCGGCGAGGTCGGCATCCTGCCCGGCCACCAGCCGATGCTGGCCCAGCTGGAGGAGGCCGGCGTCGTCCGGATCGACGCGACCGACGGCACGAAGCGCACCATCGCGGTGCACGGCGGGTTCCTGTCGGTCTCCGCGGAGCGGGTGTCGATCCTGGCCGAGTTCGCCGAGCAGTCCGACGAGATCGACGTCGACCGCGCCCGGCGGGCGCTGGAGCGGGCCGACGACTCCGACGAGGGTGCGGCCGCCAAGGCCCGCGCGGAGGCCCGCCTCCGCGCGGCCGAGGCCAACTAGGGGCGGGGGAGACACACGGCGGTGGAGCTGATCGCGGCGATAGTCGGAGTTCTGCTGCTGTGTCTGGTCGTCCCACTGGTCTGGCTCGCCGTACGGCGGGTGCGACTGATGCGTAACGGCGGCGTGGACCTGTGTCTGCGCCGCCGTTTCGCTGTCACGGACTGGCACTTCGGGGTGGGCCGCTACGAGGGCGAGCGGTTCGCCTGGTACCGGCTCACCAGCTTCCGGATCGGCCCGACGGTCGTCGTCGAGCGGGGTGAGCTGGAGATCGTCGACCGGCGCCCGCCGCACCGCTCCGAGGAGTTCGCGATCCCGATGGCGGTCGAGGTGCTGCGCTGCCGCGGCCGGGACGCGGGCGGCCGCGAGATCGACGTCGAGCTCGCGATGTCGTCCGACGTGCGGACCGGCTTCATGGCGTGGCTGGAGTCGACGCCGCCGGGCCCCAACCACTACCGCGAGGCGTCGTAGCGGCGGACCCGGCCCGCGTCAGGACCGGGGAGCGCCGTGCGGTCCGCCCGGCTGCCACAGCACGTCGCCGTCCGGGTTCGCGACCCGGCCCAGGATGAACAGCAGGTCCGACAGCCGGTTCAGGTACTGCGCGGTCAGCGGGTTGGTGCGCTCCGCGTCGTCCTCCAGCAGCGCCCACACCGACCGCTCGGCACGCCGGGTGACGGTCCGGGCGACGTGCAGGTACGCCGCGCCGGGGGTGCCGCCGGGCAGGATGAACGAGCTGAGCTTCGGCAGCTCCGGGTTGAACTCGTCGCACCAGCCCTCGAGCCGGGTCACGTAGCCCTCGGTGACCCGCAGCGGCGGGTACTCGGGGTTCTCGACGATCGGCGCGCACAGGTCCGCGCCGACGTCGAACAGGTCGTTCTGGATCTGCCGCAGCGGATCGGCGACCCGCTCGGCGAGCCCGCCGAGGGTGACCGCGACCCCGATCGCGGCATTCGCCTCATCGGTGTCGGCGTAGGCGGCCAGCCGCGGGTCCGTCTTGCGGACCCGGCTGAAGTCGCCGAGGGCCGTCGTGCCGTCGTCGCCGGTCTTCGTGTAGATCCGAGTCAGGTGTACCGCCACATCGACAGGCTATGCGGCGCGGCGACATGCCGACCAGACCGGACCGGCCGTCCCGCCCACGACAACCGTTGGGTGTGTTGCGCCGGACGGTGCAACCTCACTCCGACACGTCGGGGTGTGCCCGGGGGCCGGTGGCCGTCCCGTTACCGTTCGAGGCGTGGTGGAGCATTTCGCGGTCCGTGGCGGGGCCCGGCTGAGCGGGTCCGTCGACGTCGTCGGGGCGAAGAACAGCGTGCTCAAGCTGATGGCGGCGGCGCTGCTCGCCGAGGGCCGGACGACGCTGGAGAACTGCCCGGAGATCCTGGACGTGCCGCTGATGGCCGACGTCCTGCGCAGCCTGGGCTGCACGGTGACGATCGAGGGCCCGACGGTGCACCTCGACGTCCCGGCCGATCCCGGCGCCGAGGCCGACTACCGGTCGGTGTCGAAGCTGCGGGCGTCGGTCTGCGTGCTCGGGCCGCTGGTGGCGCGCTGCCGGCGGGCGGTCGTCCCGCTGCCCGGTGGCGACGCGATCGGCTCCCGCCCGCTGGACATGCACCAGAACGGGCTGCGCAAGCTCGGAGCGACGACCGACATCGTGCACGGCAGCGTCACCGCCTCCGCCGGGGACCTGCACGGCGCGCAGATCTGGCTGGACTTCCCCAGCGTCGGCGCCACCGAGAACATCCTGATGGCCGCCGTGCTCGCCGAGGGCACCACGGTCATCGACAACGCCGCCCGCGAGCCGGAGATCGTCGATCTCTGCGTGATGCTGCAGCAGATGGGCGCGAAGCTGGAGGGCGTCGGCTCGTCCACCCTGATCGTGCACGGCGTGACCGGGCTGCAGCCGACCACGCACCGGGTGATCGGGGACCGGATCGTCGGTGCGACCTGGGCATTCGCCGCCGCGATGACGCGCGGCGAGGTGACCGTGCGCGGCGTCGACCCGCACCACATCGACCTGGTGCTGGACAAGCTGCGCAGCGCGGGCGCCGAGATCACCGTCGGCGACCACCAGTTCACCGTCGCCCAGGCGGAGCGCTCGCAGGCGGTGGACTTCGTGACGCTGCCCTACCCGGGCTTCGCGACCGACCTGCAGCCGATGGCGATCGCCCTGTCCGCGGTCGCCGACGGCACCTCGATGATCACCGAGAACGTGTTCGAGGCCCGGTTCCGGTTCGTCGACGAGATGGTGCGGCTCGGCGCCGACGCCCGCACCGACGGCCATCACGCCGTCGTCCGCGGGCGGCCGGAGCTGTCCAGCGCGCCGGTGTGGGCCAGCGACATCCGGGCCGGCGCCGGGCTGGTGCTGGCCGGGCTCTGCGCGCGCGGCTCCACCGAGGTGTGGGACGTCGCGCACATCGACCGCGGCTACCCCCGGTTCGTGGAGAACCTCAGCGCGCTCGGCGCGGACATCGCCCGGGTCGCCGGCGAGCCGGAGCGCTAGGAGCTAACCGGCGGGCGTCCGGAGGGCGGGCTCGTAGGGGGCGCCGAACCGGGACCCGTCGAACACCCGGCGGACGACCGGATCGCCGCCGTCGCAGCCGATGTCGACGGCCGCGATCCGGGTGGCTCCCCGCTGCGTGGCGTCCGGCGGGGTGAACGACAGGTAGGCGCGCAGCCGGTGCACCGAGCCCGGCAGGTAGACCGCCGAGCGCAGTGACGGGCTGCGCTCCAGGGCGGTCCCGGTCCCGGCCACGACGTGATCGCGCACGGCCCGGTCGAGCACCGGCTCCAGCGTGGCCAGCCGGTCGTCGGTCAGCGCCGGCCCGAAGTCCCGGCCGGCGGGCTGCTCGATCCCGTCGCCGCCCGCGAGCACCCGGGTGGCGTGCCGGACCTCGGCGTCCAGGGCCAGGCCCTGCTCGGCGGACCGGAGCACCGCCGGGAGCCCGGGATCGACGGCACCGGCCGGCCGGGCCCGCTCCGGGGCGACCGAGACCCGCAGGTCGACGCCGTGCCGGTCGGTCGCCAGCGCGGCCGCGCAGCGGTCCAGCAGCGGGAGCAGCCCGGCACCGGCGTCGCGGTCGACGTCGGCGAGCACGGTCAGCACGATCCGCAGGTGTGACGCGGCGTCCGGTGCGGCCGGCCGACCGCGGTCCGACCAGGAGATCTCGGTGACGCCGCCGATCCGGGCCCCGCACGGTCCCGCTGTCAGCGCGCGCAGCGTCGCGGCGGCGGACCGCGCCTCGTCGGCCCGCTCGGCGACCCGGCGCAGGCAGTCCGGGCCGCAGTCCGGATCGATCCCGAAGCGCAGGACGGCGTCCGGGTCGTCGACCAGGCCGGCCAGCACGATCGGCGGGCCGTCCCCGTCCGGCTCGTCGACCTGCAGGATCCGCAGTCCGCCCGGCACGGCGTCGTCGGCGATCCGCTGGGCCACCCGCTCGGGACGGTCGGTGACCCCGACGACCACCGCGGCGACGGCGAGGATCCCGACGAGCCCGACGATCACGAGTACTCCCCGGCGCATGCCCGGACGGTAGCCGGGTGGGCCCGGACGGGTCCTCCGTAGCACCACCGTGGCCCGTGGAGCGTTGTGCCGGGCTACCGGTCACGGAACGACGTCGCGTTCCGCTCCTCGACGAGGCCGTACTCCTGGGCGGCCAGGTCCAGGCGCTCGCACGCCTCGCGGAGTTCCTCCACCCACGCCTTGTGCGTGTCGAGGATGTGGTTGATCTGGGCCTGGAACATCCGCTGCGCGTCGATCGAGACGGGGTCGTCGCCGCACCGGGGGATGGCCCGGAGATCGCTCGCTTCCCGCAGGGCCTGTTGGACGGAGTCGATCTCGCGCAGCAACACGGCCCCGTCGCGAACGGACTCAGCCCGCCGGCCGGAGGTTGCGCAGCGCCTGCGAGGTCAGGAGCGTCGTCTTCCCACAGACCTCGTCGAAGTCCTTGATCGAGCCGTCCCCGTTCGACGCGGTCGCCATCACCTGGACACGGATCCCGTGCGGGTCGGAGGCGTCGATGTAGTGCGAGCACAGAGGGAACGAGTCGCCGAAGGCGGTGCTCTGCACGACGCCGTTGCCGTCCACGACGTGCACGGTGGAGTCCGGGGTGCCGACGACGACCGCCGCGGGCAGCGGGAGGCTCTGGACGGAGTAGTTGTAGCCGTCGTCGAAGTTGCTCCAGCCGCAGATCCGGGTCGGGCCGTCGCCCAGGTCGCCGGTGCCGGGCTCCCCGGGGCCGACTCCGCCGGTCGGGCCACGGACGTTCTCCGGACGGGTGAGGGGGCGCTCAGGCTAGCGGTCGGTGCCCGCCGCCCGTGGCGGAACCGACGACCCCACGGAGGGCTCGGCCGTGCCGGTGGGGTGGCCGGCCCCGCGCGCTGCGGCCGTGACCCGATCGTGGCAGTCTTCCCGTCACACTGACGAGGAGGTCGCCATGGTGCGCACGCCCGACACCGCCGACGTGGCCAGGGCCGGCCGCGGAGCGCGGGACGTGGCCCACTCCGCCCCGGTCCGGATCGCGGCCCGGGTCGGGATCGCCGCCAACGGCGTCCTGCACCTGCTGATCGGCTGGCTGGCCGTGCAGGTCGCGCTCGGCTCCGGAGGGCAGGCCGACCAGAATGGCGCGCTCGGCGCCATCGCCGCGGAGCCGCTCGGCCGGGCGTTCCTGTGGGTGCTCGTCGTCGGGTTCGCGGCCGTCGTGCTGTGGCGCTCGGTGTCGGCGGTGTGGGGGTTCGGCTACCTCGGTGACCGGAAGAAGCAGCTCGCGAAGCGGCTGGTCTCCGCCGGGCTGGCGGTGGTCTACCTGGTCCTGGCGATCGCGGCGGCGACCACCGCGATCCGCGGCCGGGCGTCGTCGGGCAGCGGCGGCCAGGCCACCGCCGGGCTGCTCGGGCTGCCGGGCGGGCAGATCATCACCGCGCTCGTCGGCCTCGGCGTCGTCATCGGCGGTGGCGTCATGATCTGGAACGGCTGGACGAAGCGGTTCATGGAGGACCAGGACCTCGCCGGCGCAGACACCCGGGCCCGGCGGCTCAACGCGCGCACCGGCCAGGTCGGGTTCATCGCCAAGGGCATCGCGTTCGGGGTGCTCGGGATCCTGCTCGGCGTCGCCGCGCTGACCTTCGACCCGCAGCGGGCGAACGGCCTGGACTCGGCGCTGAAGACGCTGCGCGAGCAGCCCTACGGGGTGTTCCTGCTGATCGCGGTGGGACTGGGGATCGCCTGCTACGGGGTCTTCTGCTTCCTCGACGCCCGGTACCACCGGGTCACCTGAACGACCCGGCGGTCTCGTCCTCGACGAGGTCGTACTGGACGGCGGCCTCGTGCAGTTCGGCCAGGTGCACGTCCTGTGCGTGAAGAATCCTGTTGATCTTGTCCTGGAACGCGTGTTGGGCATCCCGTGAGACCGGGTCGTCGCCGCAGCGCGGGATTCTTCGCAGGTCGGACGCCTTGTGCAGGGCATCCTGTATGGCATTCGCCTGACGTTCGAGAATCGCATGTGTCTGCAGGACGTTGCCGATATGGATCTGGGTCGTCAGCGAGTCGGACGCCGTTCCCCGGGGCAGCTGCGCGTCGATGTCCATGTGCCGGAAGGTAGGGGCCGGTCGCGTGGAAGACGGCGCTCCCGGCGATGGACTTCGCGGGAGCGAACCGTCACGACACGGGGCGCAGGTTCCGCAGGGCCTGTGCGGTGAGCAGAGCGGTTCTGTCGCACACCTCGTCGATCCTGCTGTTCGAACCGTCCCGCGCCGATCCGGTCAGGGTCACCTGGATGCGGAGGCCGTTGGTGTCGGAGGCGTCGACGTAGCGCGCGCACAACGGCACCGGATACTCGGGCTCGGCGACCTGGACGACCCCGTATCCCTCGACGACGTCGAGAGTGCTGCCCGGGCTGCCGACCACTGCGGCGGCGGGATCGGGCAGCGTCTGGACGGTGTAGTTGTAGCCGTCGTCGTAGTTGCGCCACCCGCAGGTCCGGGTCGGCCCGTCGGTGAGCTGGGCGGTACCGGGTTCACCGGGCCCGACCCCGAGCGCGCCCAGCTGGTCGGGGGTCAGCGCGGAACAGAGATCGACGGTGGCGGTGTCGATGTCGGCCGGCCGGGGCGGGAACGGACCGGTGGGCTCCCCGGGCCCGCACCCGGCGAGAAGCACCACCAGCGCCGTGAGGAGGGCTCGGCCGACGGTCCGACATGCCATGGCGCCTCCAGGGAGAACGGGGGATCCCAGGTTAGCGCCGGTGATCACTGTCCGGTGTGGATCCGGACAGCAACATCACCGACCCGTCGCCGAGGGCCCCGCCCGTTGCGTTCTTAACGATTGATCAGTAGGTTGCCGACACCGCCTCGACGTGGAGGGAGCCGCGCATGACCGTGGTCGACGAGACCCAGGGCACGACGTCGGAGTTCCGCAGGGCGGTGCGCGCCTGGCTCGCCGCCAACGCCCCCGGCTCACTCGCCCACCTGCCGCCCGACGAGCAGCTGCGGCGCTCCCGGGAGTTCCAGGCCGCCCTCTACGACGCCGGGTACGCGGGCATCACCTGGCCGGAGAGCCTCGGCGGGCAGGGCCTCGGACAGGCCGAGCAGCAGGCGTTCTCCGACGAGGCCGCCGAGCACGAGCTGCCGCTGTACCCGTTCATGATCGGGATGGGGATGTGCGGGCCGACGGTCGTCGACCTGGGCACCGACGCCCAGCGGGACCGCTACCTGCGCCCGCTGCTGCGCGGCGAGGAGATCTGGTGCCAGCTGTTCTCCGAGCCGGGCGCCGGATCCGACGTCGCGAGCCTGCAGTCGCGGGCCGTGCCCGACGGCGACCGCTGGATCCTCAACGGCCAGAAGGTGTGGACGACGAACGCCCAGTTCGCCGACTTCGGCGCGGTCCTCGCGCGCACCGATCCGGACCGGCCGAAGCACGCCGGGCTGACGATGTTCGTCGTCGACATGCACGCGCCGGGCGTCACCGTCCGGCCGCTGAAGGACATGACCGGCCGGACGCCGTTCAACGAGGTCTGCTTCGACGACGTCGGGATCCCGGCGGAGAACGTGCTCGGCGAGATCGGCGGCGGCTGGCACGCCGCGGTGACGCTGCTCGGCCACGAGCGGGTGTCGATTGGCTCCGCCCGCCGCCCGCGCCGGAGCCCGCTGGAGTTCGCCTCGCTCGCCGAACGGGCCCGGGCGGCCGGCGTCGCCGACGATCCGGTGGTGCGCGACCGGCTCGCCGAGCTCTACGCGCACGAGCGCGCGCTCGTGCTGCTCAACTCCCGGATCCGGCAGGAGACCGCGGCCGGCCGCCCGCCGGGCGCTCGCGGCTCGGTGCTGAAGCTCGCCGGGGCGCTCCAGCTGCGGCGAGCGATCGAGGTCGCCGGTCTGGTGTCCGGCGCCGACGCCGTCGCCTGGGACTCGGCCGACCCGGCCGGCGACGAGCTGGCGCTGGCGATCAACGCCGCGCCGTCGTCGAGCATCGCGGGCGGCACGAACGAGGTGCAGCGCAACATCATCGGCGAGCGGATCCTCGGGCTGCCGAAGGAGCCGCAGGTCGATCGGGACGTCCCGTTCCGCGAGCTCGCGGTCGGGACCCAGCGGCGGGAGGGGACCCGGTGACGCTCGTCCTGGACAGCGAGGCCGAGGAGCTGCGCGCCGCGGTGCGCCGATTCCTCGCCGACAAGGCGCCCTCGGAGCGGGTGCGCGCGGTGATGGACGGCGATCGCGGGCACGATCCGGCGGTCTGGTCCGGGCTCGCCGCCCAGGGGGTGCTCGGGCTCGTCGTGCCCGAGGAGCTGGGCGGCAGCGGGGCCGGGCACGTGGAGCGCGCCGTCGTCGCGGAGGAGCTGGGCCGCGCGCTCACGCCGGTGCCGTTCCTGGCGTCGGCAGTGCTCGCCGTCGACACCCTGCTGGCGCTCGACGACGATGCCGCACGCGCCGAGTACCTGCCGCGGCTGGCCGCCGGGGAGCTGATCGGCACCGTGGCGGTCGCCGAGCGGGGCGGGGAGTGGGACCGCACCGGCGGGCGGACCACCGCCACCGAGCGGGACGGCCGGTGGGAGCTGACCGGGGCCAGGACCCCGGTGCTCGCCGGGGACACCGCCGATCTGGTGCTGGTCCTGGCCCGGACCGCGGAAGGGCCGGGCTGGTTCGCGGTGGACGGCGACGCCCCCGGCCTGACCCGCGACCGGCTGGGCGCGCTGGACCCGACACGGCGGCTCGCCAGGCTGACGTTCGACGCGACCCCGGCCCGGCCGCTCGCCTCCGCCGACCCGGCGGCGGCGCTCGGCACGGTCGCCGATCTCGCCGCGGTGGCGCTCGCCGCCGAGCAGACCGGGCTGATGCAGCGGGCGCTGGAGCTGACCGCCGAGTACGCGACGCTGCGCGTGCAGTTCGGCCGCCCGGTCGGCTCGTACCAGGCGGTGAAGCACGGCTGCGCCGACGTGTACAGCGCCTGGGAGCACGCGGTCTCGGTGGTGCGGCACGCCGCCTGGGCCGCCGACCACGACCGAGCCGAGCTGCCGGTGGCGGCGGCGCTCGCGCAGACCTACACCGGGCCCGCGGCGTTCACCGCGGCGACCGCGATGGTGCAGTACCACGGTGGTGTCGGCTACACCTGGGAGCACGACGCGCACCTGTTCTACAAGCGTGCCAAGAGCGCCGAGCAGCTCCTGGGGTCCCCGGCGGGGCACCGGGCCCGGCTCGCCGAGCGGCTCGGGCTGTAGCGCCGGAGCCGGACCGAGCACCGTGACCGAAGTGAGGACACCGATGTCCGCTACCGCGATCCCCGGCCGGGGGATGACGATGAGCGATCTCGTCGCCCGGCACGCCCGCATCTCCCCGGACGTCGTGGCGCTCGCCGACCCGGCGGGCCGGCGGACCTACCGCGAGCTCGACGCCAGGGTCGACCGGCTCGCCGGCGTACTCGCCGGCCGCGGGATCGGGGCCGGCGACCGGGTCGCCGTGCTCGGGCTGAACAGCATCGAGGTCGTCGAGTCCTGGCTCGCGGTCCTGCGGCTCGGGGCGATCGCGGTGCCGGTGAACTTCCGGCTCGCGCCCGACGAGATCCGCTATGTCCTCGACGACAGCGGATCGAGCCTGGTCGTCGCCGATCCGGCGCTGGCCCCGGCCGTCGAGAAGGCCCGCGCGGGAGCCCCGGCCGTCGGGTCGGTCATCACCTTCGGCGAGGAGTACGAGGCGCTGCTCGCGGACGGCCCCGACCTGCCCGAGGTGCCGGCGGTGTCCGACGAGGCACCGGCGTTCATCATGTACACCTCCGGGACGACCGGCTTCCCGAAGGGCGCGGTGCTCACCCATCGCAACCTGTACCTGCACGCCTTCTGCTCGATGGCGACCCTGGGCATCACCGGCGACGACCGGGTGTGGATGTCGGCGGCGCCGCTGTTCCACATCGCCGGGCTGTCCGGGATGCTGCCGGTGCTGATCACCGGCGGGAAGGTCGTGATCCCGCCGTCGGGCGGCTTCGACCCGGTGCAGACCGTGCGCACCCTCGCCGACGAGGGCGTCACCTCGTGCTTCATGGTCCCGGCCCAGTGGCAGGCCGTCTGCGCCGTCGATCTCGCCGCCCACGACCTGTCCCGGCTGCGCCGGATCTCCTGGGGCGCGGCGCCGGCGTCGACCACCCTGCTCCGGACCATGATCGACGCCTTCCCGCAGGCCGAGGTGTGCACCGCGTTCGGGCAGACCGAGTGCAGCCCGGTCACCACGAACCTGCGCGGCGAGGACTCGATCCGCAAGATCGGGTCGATCGGCACGCCGATGGTCGGCGTCGAGGCCCGGATCGTCGACGACGACATGAAGGACGTCCCGCCCGGGGACGTCGGCGAGATCGTCTACCGCAGCCCGATGGTGATGACCGGCTACTGGAACAAGCCGGAGGAGACCGCCGAGGCGTTCCGCGGCGGCTGGTTCCACTCCGGCGACCTGGTCCGCGCGGACCCGGACGGCTACCTCTACGTCGTCGACCGCAAGAAGGACATGATCATCTCCGGTGGCGAGAACATCTACTGCGCCGAGGTGGAGAACGTCCTCGCCGGGCATCCGAAGATCGCCGAGGTGGCGCTGATCGGCGTCCCGGACCCGAAGTGGGGGGAGACGCCGCTGGCCGTCGTCGCACCCCGGGATCCGGCCGATCCGCCGACCGAGGCCGAGATCGAGGCGTACGCCAGGGAGCGGCTGGCCGCCTACAAGCGCCCCCGGCACCTGCAGCTGGTGGACTCGCTACCCCGCAACCCGAGCGGCAAGGTGCTCAAGACCGTGCTGCGGGACCGGCACACCTGATCCCGCGCGCTACTCGAACGAGCCGCGGGACAGCACGACCTTCGCGTCCTTGACGTCGCGTGGGAAGACCAGCAGCGCGTAACCGGCTCCGGTCTCGTCGCGGGATACGGTCGCCCGGATGCCGGCCGCACGCAACCGGTCGCGCAGCACCCGGGCGGCGTCCGGGCCGGGGACCCGGGACACCTCGGTGAGCAGGCCGGTCGCCACCGGGTCGTCCGGGTCGTCGGTGGGCAGTTTCACGTTCCGCTGGTGGCCGAACGTCCAGCGCAGCAGCAACCCGATCAGGACCAGTGTCGTGACCAGGCCGATCACCGTGCCCAGCCTGGGGACGAGGTCCAGGTTCATCGGTCGATGGTCGCACCCGTGGGCGCCGGGCGCCTCGCCGAGCGGACGGGGTGAACCGATCCAGCGCTCGGTTTCCCGCGCGGATCGCGTAGTTTGCCGCGCACAGGGGTGTGACGAGTGCCGACTCGGCGACGCCCAGCGGCTACTCGCCAGTAGTATCCGTGCAGGCTGTGCCGACTGTGCCGATGACGACGCGGAGGTGTCCGGTGCCCTACCCGACCGATCGTGAGCGCGACCGCCCGTGGGTGATCCGCACGTACGCCGGGCACTCGTCGGCGGCGAAGACCAACGAGCTGTACCGGCGGAACCTGGCGAAGGGGCAGACCGGGCTCTCGGTCGCCTTCGACCTGCCCACCCAGACCGGATACGACCCGGACGACGAGCTCGCCAAGGGCGAGGTCGGCAAGGTCGGCGTCCCGGTCAGCCACATCGGCGACATGCGCGCGCTGTTCGAGGGCATCCCGGTGGCCGAGGCGAACACCTCGATGACGATCAACGCCCCGGCGATGTGGCTGCTGGCGCTCTACGTCGCGGTCGCCGAGGAGCAGGCCGAGGAGCAGGGCCTCGACTACTCTGAGGTCCGCGGGAAGCTGGCCGGGACCACCCAGAACGACATCGTCAAGGAGTACCTGTCCCGCGGGACCTACGTGTTCCCGCCCGGGCCGAGCCTGCGCCTGATCACCGACATGGTCGCCTGGTCGGTCACCGAGATCCCCAGGTGGAACCCGATCAACATCTGCAGCTACCACCTGCAGGAGGCCGGCGCGACGCCGCAGCAGGAGCTGGCCTACGCGCTGTCCACCGCGATCGCGGTGCTCGACTCGGTGCGCGACTCGGGCCAGGTGCCGCCGGAGAAGTTCGGCGACGTCGTCGGCCGCATCTCGTTCTTCGTCAACGCCGGCATCCGGTTCGTCGAGGAGATGTGCAAGCTGCGCGCCCTCGGCCGGCTCTGGGACGAGATCACGAAGGAGCGCTACGGCGTCGAGAACCCCAAGCAGCGCCGGCTGCGCTACGGCGTCCAGGTCAACTCGCTGGGCCTGACCGAGGCGCAGCCGGAGAACAACGTCCAGCGGATCGTGCTGGAGATGCTCGCCGTCACGCTGTCCAAGGACGCCCGGGCCCGGGCCGTCCAGCTGCCGGCCTGGAACGAGGCGCTCGGCCTGCCCCGCCCGTGGGACCAGCAGTGGGCGCTGCGGATGCAGCAGGTGCTGGCCTACGAGACCGATCTGCTCGAGTACGAGGACATCTTCGACGGCTCGCGGGTCGTCGAGGCCAAGGTCGCCGAGCTCGTCCAGGGCGCCCGGGCGGAGATCGACCGGGTGCAGGAGATGGGCGGCGCGGTCGAGGCCGTCGAGAGCGGCTACATGAAGGGCGAGCTGGTCAGCTCGCTCGCCGAGCGGCGGCGCCGGCTCGAGTCCGGCGAGGAGGTCGTGGTCGGCGTCAACAAGTTCGAGACGACCGAGCCGAGCCCGCTGCAGGCCGAAGGCGCGGGGGCGATCTTCACCGTCGACCCGGCGACCGAGCAGGCCGCGGTCGAGGCGATCCAGGCCTGGCGTGCCGATCGTGACCAGGCCGCCGTCGAGGAGACGCTGCGCGCGCTGCGGGACGCGGCCAAGACCGACCAGAACCTGATGCAGGTCTCGATCGACTGCGCCAAGGCCGGCGTGACCACCGGCGAGTGGGCGGGTGCGCTGCGCGAGGTGTTCGGCGAGTTCCGGGCGCCGACCGGGGTGTCCGGGGCGAGCGCGTCCGGCGAGGCCGCGACCGAGATCGCCGAGGTGCGTGAGCGGGTCCGGGCGACCGGCGACGAGCTGGGCCAGCGGCTGCGGATGCTGGTCGGCAAGCCCGGCCTGGACGGGCACTCCAACGGCGCCGAGCAGGTCGCCGTGCGCGCCCGCGACGTCGGCTTCGAGGTCGTCTACCAGGGCATCCGGCTGACCCCGTCGCAGATCGTGGCGGCCGCCGTGCAGGAGGGCGTGCACGCGGTCGGGCTGTCCGTGCTGTCCGGGTCGCACCTGGAGGTCGTCCCGTCGGTGGTGCGCGGGCTGCGCGAGGCCGGCGCCGGGGACATCCCGGTCGTGGTCGGCGGGATCATCCCGCCGGACGACGAGAAGCGGCTGCGCGAGGGCGGGATCGCCGCCGTCTTCACGCCGAAGAACTACCGGATGACCGAGATGATGGACGAGATCGTGACCCTGATCAGGCAGGCGCAGGGGCTCGACCTGGGGTGAGGGGCGGTCCGGTCAGTCCCCGGTCTTCTCGCTGCCCCGGCGGCTGAGCAGCCGGAAGCCGGGGATCCCGACGATCGCCTGCCGGACCTCCTTCAGCACGTCCAGCAGCTCGTGCACGTCCGGGCCGACGCGGTCCAGGGTCGCCAGGATCGGCATGATGTCGTTCTCCATGTGCTCGGTGAACACCGGGAGCTGATCGACCAGCTTGATCGCGGCGTGGATCTCGTCCTCGGACAGCTCGTCGACGAACTTGCGGGCCAGCGGCGCCGCCTGCCGGGCCAGCGGGCCGTAGAGGTCGAGCAGCTCGCCGGCCTGCCGGCTGGCCCCGCTAGCCTCGGTGACCACCTCGTTCGCCCGGTCGGCGACCTGGCGGGCCGATCCGATGACGCCGGTCGCGTCCGTGGTGACCTGCTCGACCTGGGAGATGAGGTTGCCCGCCCGGTCGCAGACGGTGGTGGTGGTGCGGACGATCCCGTCCGCCTCGCCGGCGACGGCGTCCACCCGGGCGACCAGGCCCTCGGCGTTCCCGGCGACGACCGAGACCTGCTCGACGAGTCCCTCGGCCTTCTCCGAGACGGTGGTGACCCGGCGGACCAGCCCGCCCGCCTCCTCGGACACCGTGGTGACCTGCTCGACGAGGCCGTCGGCCCGCTCGGCGACCGTGGTGACCCGGGTGACCAGCGACTCGGCGTTCCCGGCGACGGTGGTGACGCGGGTGACGAGCTCGCCTGCGTCGTCGGCGACGCCGGTGACCCGGGAGACCAGCGACTCGGCGTCCACCGCGACGCCGGAGACGCGCTCGACGAGCTGCTCCGCGCGCTCGGCCACCGGCCGGATCCGCTCGACCACGCCGGTCGCGTCACCGGCGACCGAGTCGACCCGGACGAGCAGCCCCTCGGCCCGGTCGACGACGCCGTCCACCCGGTCCAGCAGCGCCTCCGCCCGGCCCGCGATGGTGCCGATCCGGCCGACCAGCGACCCGATGTCGTCGATCAGCTCACCGGCACGGGCCGGGAGCGCGACCACCGTGCCGGCCAGCTCACCGGTCCGGTCGACGACGGCCGCCGCCCCGGAGAGCAGGTCGGACGGGCCGGGGACCGGGATCCCGGCGATGCGCAGCGCCATGTGCGGGATCCTCGCATCCCGGCGGCGTCCGGGGGGTCACGACTCGGGTGTGCGCGCGCAGAGGTCGTCGACGGTGAGATCGGGCGGTGGGAGGTTCTCCTCGGTGAACCCGAACGGACGCGCCAGCTCCAGCCAGCGGCCGGACTCCTGCAGCGCGGTCAGCCCGCGGTCGAACTCGGCGCGGAACGCGGAGTCGGCGGGCCGGAACGCGAACGCCCCGGCACCGACGACCGGGCGGCCGTTCACCTCGGGCGCGAAGCCGGGCGTGACCTGCAGCCCGATGCCGGCGTTGCGGCGCACCTCGTCCAGCAGCGAGATCCGGGTGAGTGCGCCGACCTGCGCCTCCCCGGCGGCGACGCCGCGGACCAGTGCGCCCTGCGAGTCGAACGGGACGATCCGCTCGCTCCCGATGCCGGCGGCGAGCGCGTACTCGAACTCGGCGGAGCCGCGCAGCACCCCGAGCGTGGCGCCGGACCGCCGGACGCCGCCGAGCGTCGCGACGCCCAGCGGGTTGCCGGTCGGGACCAGCAGCGCGGTCCGGGCGATGTAGTCGGGCCGGGAGAACGCGACCTGCTGGCAGCGCAGCGGGGTGACGGTGAGGCCGACCGCGATCAGGTCGAACCGCTCGTCCAGCAGGTCCTCGACCAGCCGCTCGAACGGGACCTGCATCGCGACCAGCCCGCCGCCGCCGAGACCGGCGACGACCGCCCGGGCCACCTCCGGGCTCTGCCCGGTCGGCCGTCCGACGCCGTCGGTGAAGCCGAACGGGCGCTCGCCGGAGAGCCCGACCACGACGTCGCCGCCGGCCCGCAACCGGGTCAGTGCGTCGGCCGACTCGCGGCCGCAGCCGGTCAGCCCGATCGCGGCCCCGCCGAGCACCGCCGCGGTGCCCAGCAGGCGGCGCCGGCTCAGACGGATGAGGTCGTTCATGGTCCGGACGAGCCTAGGTGATCGGTGCGGCCGGGGCCGCCGGGCCGCGGCGCGTCGCTAGTCCGACCACTCCGGCGGGCGCTTCTCCAGGAACGACGCCATCCCCTCCCGGGCCCCGCCGGACTGCGACATCGAGGCCATGACCTCGGACGCGATCCGGTAGGCGTCCGCCTCCGGACGGTCGAGCTGGGCGTAGAGGGTCTGCTTGCCGACGGCCTTGGACAGCCGGCTGCCGCGGGTGGCCCTGGCGAGCAGCTCGTCGACCCTGGCGTCCAGCTCGTCGTCGGGCACCGCGTAGTTGATCAGGCCCCATCCGGCGGCGGTCGCGGCGTCGATCGGGTCCCCGGTCAGGGCCAGCTCCATCAGCCGCTTGCGGCCGATGTTGCGGGCGACCGGGACCGCCGGGGTGTGGCAGAACCAGCCGCCCTTGCCGCCCGGCAGCGCGAACGTCGCCGACTCGGCGGCGACCGCGAGATCGCAGGACGCGACGAGCTGGCAGCCGGCCGCCCACGCCGTCGCGTGCACCCGCGCGACGACGACCTGCGGGACCTCCTGCACGGTGCGCATCACCGTCGTGCACAGCCGGAGGAGGTCGCGCACCCCGGCCAGGTCGCGGTCCGCGACATCACCGAAGTCGTGTCCGGAGGAGAACGCCTTGCCCCCGCCGGCGAGCACGATCCCGGTCGCGTCGCTGTTGCCGGCGCTCTCGAAGGCGTCCAGCAGTTCCCGAAGGTGATCGGCGGTCAGCGAGTTCCGGCGCTGTGGCCGGTTCATCGTGATCCGGACCGTGTCGCCGTCCTGCTTGACCAGCAGGTGCTCGTAGTCGGCCATGGCCCGACGGTATCTCGACAGGGCGGTGCGGCGAAGCTATCGTGAACTTTGACCGGACTGACGATTCTGGTCATGAAGTCAATGAGCGGAGGTGTCGTGTCGGTGGCGGAGCAGGTCCCGGGAGATGCCGAGCGGATGGAGCGGGTGCTCGACGCGGCCGCCGAGCTGCTCGTGCGCTGGGGGTACCGGCGAGTGACCGTCGAGGACGTCGCCCGCCGGGCCGGGGTCGGGAAGGGCACCGTCTACCTGCACGTCCGCACCAAGGAGGCGCTGTTCCTGACCGTGCTGCTGCGGGCGCAGCGGCGGCTGTTCGCCGATCTCGCCGACCGGATGGCCGCCGAGCCGGCGAACGCGCTGCCGTGGCGGATGTCCCGGCTGCTCTACGAGCGGATGCGCGGCGACGCCGTGGCCCGGGCGATCTACCTGGGCGACGCCGAGGTGCTCGGGCGGCTCGCGCACGAGGCGGCGGGGGCGCTCGGCGAGCTCGCGGCCATGCGCGAGGACGTCGTCCGGCGGTACTTCCGGCTGCTCCGCGGCGCCGGGCTGGTCGCCACCGACCTGCCCGCGGAGCAGCAGATGCACAACTGGGGATCGGTGATCTACGGCTTCTTCCTCACCGACAGCCTGCCGCAGGTCACGGCGCTGGTCGGCGAGGGCGGGCGCGGCGAGCTGCTCGAGTACGCGGTCCGCTGCCTGCTCGTCGCACCCGGCCTCGATCCCGAGCAGGAGGCGGCCGCCGCGGCGTCCGTCGCGACCGGGGCGGCCGCGCTCTACCGGCCGCTGATCGAGCACATCGACACCGAATGGCGCCGCCGGACCCGGTGATCCCGGGCCCGTCGGACCACCACCGAGGGGAGCACGACATGACCGCACCGACCGGAGCGCCGGACCTGCTGGCACCCGACTTCACCGACGACCCGTACGCCGGATACGCCCGGCTGCGCGAGCAGGCGGCCGCGGCGACCGTCTCCCTGATGGGTGGCCCGCCGATGATGCTGGTGACCCGCTACGACGAGGTCCGGACGGTGCTCACCGATCCGCGGTTCGTCACCGATCCCGAGCTCGCCGGTGGGGTGAACGCCCGGGACGCGCTGCTGCGCCGGGCCGGCGTGCCCGATGACCTGGTCGGCTACCTGGTCCGCACGATCCTCACCGCCGACGGCGACGACCACACCCGGCTGCGCAAGCTGGTCTCCCGCGCCTTCACGGTGCGACGGGTGCAGGCGCTGCGGCCCCGGGTCGAGGAGATCGTCGCCGGCCTGCTCGACGACATCGCCGCGGCCGGTGCGGACGGCACCCCGGTCGATCTGGTCGAGGCGTTCGGCTATCCGCTGCCGATCACGGTGATCTGCGAGCTGGTCGGGGTCCCCGAGGCGGATCGCGCGCAGTGGCACCGGTGGGGCCGGGTGCTGACGTCGATGGATCCGGAGCGGATCCCCGGCGTGCTGCGCGCCGCCGTCGAACACGTGCACGAGCTGATCGCGGCGCGCCGCGCGGAACCGGCCGACGACCTGGTCAGCGCGCTGATCGCGGCCCAGGAGGACGACGGCGACCGGCTCTCCGACCAGGAGATGGTCACGATGATCTTCGCGATCGTGATGGCCGGGCACGAGACCACCGCGCACCTGCTGTCGAACGGGGCGCTGGCCCTGCTGACCCGGCCCGACCAGCTCGCGCTGCTGCGGGCGGAGCCCGACCGGTGGCCGGCCGCGGTGAACGAGCTGATGCGGGCCCGCGGGCCGGTGCAGTTCACCCAGTTCCGGTATCCGGTCACCGACGTCGAGCTGGGCGGTGTGCCGATCCCGGCCGGAACCCCGGTGATCGCCGGTCTGCTGCCGGCGAACCACGATCCGCGGGCGTTCGACCGGCCGGACGAGATCGACCTGCGGCGGGACACCGGGCGCGGCGAGGGCCATCTCGGGTTCGGTCAGGGTGCGCACTACTGCCTGGGCGCCGCGCTCGTCCGGCAGGAGGGTGACGCCGGGCTGCGGATGCTGTTCGACCGCTTCCCGCGCCTGCGGCTCGCGGTCCCCGCGCAGGAGATCACCTGGGTGCCGCAGCCCGGAATGAGCCGGGTCGCGCAGCTGCCCGTGCTGGTGTCCTGAGGCCCGGTTTCCCCCGCCGGGTCCACCCGGCGGGGGAGGGCGGTGTGCCGCCGCGGACCTAGCGTCGGGCCGTGCCCGGCAGTACCCGCCGGACACCACTCACGGGAGGTGCACGGATGACGGACCGAGCGGGAGCGCCGCAGGCGGGCGGCCTGCGGGCCACCGCGCGCCGGCTGGTCGCGGGCGGACGCGGGATCCTGGCCGCCGACGAGAGCGTCGCGACGATGTCGAAACGGCTCGACGACGCCGGGGTGCCGGCGTCCGCGCAGCGGCGCCGCACCTACCGGGAGCTGCTGGTCACCGCCGACGGGCTGGCCGACGGCGTGAACGGGGTGATCCTCTGCGAGGAGACCCTGCGCCAGCGGTTCGCCGACGGCCGCACCTTCCCCGAGGGGATCGCCGGGCTCGGCATGCTGCCCGGGATCAAGGTCGACACCGGCACCGCGCCGCTGGCCGGGGCGCCGGGCGAGACGGTCACCACCGGGCTGGACGGCCTGCCGGAGCGGGCTGCGGAGTTCGCCGCGCTCGGGGCCCGGTTCGCCAAGTGGCGCGCGGTCTTCCGGATCACCGGTGACCTGCCGTCGAACTGGGCGATCCGGGCGAACGCGCACGCGCTGGCCCGCTACGCCGCCGACTGCCTGCAGGCCGGGCTGGTGCCGATCGTCGAGCCGGAGGTGCTGGCGGCCGGCGACCATCCGCTGGACCGCACCGCGACCGTCACCGCGCGGGTGCTGGCGACGGTCACCGCCGCGCTCGCCGACGCGGGGGTCGATCCCGCCGCGACCGTCCTCAAGCCGAACATGGTCACCGCGGGCGCCGACGCCGTGGTGGCGGATCCGGCCTCGGTCGGCCGGGCCACACTGGACGTGCTCCGCGCGACCGTCCCGGACGATCTCGCCGGGGTCGCGTTCCTGTCGGGAGGCTGGGCCCCGGCCACGGCCGCGGCGAACCTCGCCGCGATCCGGGAGCTGACGGCACCGTGGCCGGTGACCTTCTCGTTCGGGAGGGCGCTGGTGAGCCCGGCGCTGCACGCCTGGCGCGGCGACCCGGACGCGGTGCCCGCCGCGCAGGAGGCGCTGCTCGCCGAGGTGCGGCGCAACACCGCCCCCGCGCCGGTGCCTGCCTGAGCCGGGGTCAGCGGCCCGCCGCGCCGCCTCGCGCCGCCTCGCGCCGCCTCGCGCCGCCTCGCACCGGCGAGCGGCGGCGCGTTCCGCGGAACGCACCGGTCACGGCGCCCGCCACGGCGCGGTCCCGAGCACGTGCGCGAGCAGCAGCCCGGTGCTCGCCGTCGCGTCCGGATGGGTGACGACGTGCCACGGCCGGTCCAGCGGGGTCCCCGGCACGTCGAGCTCGATCAGCTCCCCGTCGGCGAGCAGCCTGCGCACCGCCTCCCGGGACACCAGGGTCACGCCGAGCCCGGCCCGGGCGGCGGCGACGGTCGCCCCGTGCGAGCCGAGGACCAGCCGCGGCGGGTCCACGCCGAGCGCGTCGAGCAGCGCGGACAGCGTCGTCCGGATCCCGGAACCGGCCTCGCGGAGCAGCCAGGTCGCCGTCGCCGGGGCGTGGTCGGCTCCGGGCGCACCCACGACGACCAGCACGTTGTCCCGGACCGCGCGCACCGCGGGCGGGCCGGACGCGCCCGGGTCCCGTGCCGTCGACGGCGGCCGCCCGGCGACGACCACGTCCACCTCGTGATGGGCGAGCATCGGCCAGATCCGGTCGCTGGGCGCCACGTCCACCTCCAGCGCCACGCCCGGGTGCCGGGCACGGAACCCGGCCAGCAGCCCGGGCAGCAGGTGCTCGCCCGCGGTCGTGACGGCGGCCAGCCGGACCCGGCCGTCCTCCGGATCGGCCTCGCCGCGGGCCGCGGCGGCGCCCTCCTCGAGGAGGCCGAGCACCCGCCGCGCGTAGCCGGCGTAGCGGCGCCCGGCGGCGGTCAGCCGGACCCCGCGGCCGTCCCGCTCGATCAGCGGGACGCCGACGTCCTCGGCCAGCGCCCGGACCGCCGCCGACACCGTCGACTCGGTGACGAACAGGCTCGCCGCGGCCCCGCGGACCGAGCCGTGCTCCGCCAGCGCGACGAACGCGCGCATCCGGGCCGTGGTCGTCACCCGCTGAGCGTACGAGCCGGCTCGGCTGCCGCACATGCTCTGTGGGTACCGCACACGTCTCGGCTCGTGCGGTGGTGCTGAGCCGTATGCGGTCGCCGTCGGCAGGTGTGCGATCGCGATCGGCCGGCCGTGGCCGCGATGACGGAGGTGTTCGCTGGACGGTGTGGACGAAGCGGGGCGGATCATCCGGCTGCGACGTGAGTTGCGCGCGGCGGGATGGAGCGACGACGAGCTGCGCCGGGCGAGGCGAAGCGGCGTGTTGCGGCAACTCCGCCGCGGCGCCTATCTCGACGGAGCGCTCCCCGCCGATGCGGTCGAGCGGCACCACGCCACGACACGTGCCGTGCTGGCGCAGCTCGGTGAGGCCGCAGTGGCCAGCCACGTGTCTGCGGCGGTGCTGCACGGGCTCGCGGTGTGGAACCTGCCGCTGGACCGGGTGCACGTCACCAGGGACCGCTAGTACGGCGGTCGCCGGACCCGGGACCTGCACCTGCACCCGTCCCCGCTGGGTGCCTCCGACCGCACCGTCGTCGGAGGGCTGGCGGTGACCACGTGCGCCCGGACGGTCGTCGACATCGCCCGGACGGCCGGCTTCGAGACCGCGGTCGCGCTCGCCGATTCCGCGCTGGCACGACGGGAGCGGGGAGTGCCGCCGCCGCTGCTGCGGCATGAGCTCGACATGGCGGTCGCGGCCGCGGCGGGGCGCCGCGGTGCCGGAGCGGTTCGCCGGGTGGCGGCGTTCGCGGACGGGCGCTCCGGAAGCGTGGGGGAGTCGCGGGCACGGGTCGCGCTCGCGGTGGCCGGGCTCCCGGAGCCTGAGCTGCAGTTCCCGATCGTCGTCGCCGGCCACCGTTATTTCGCCGACTTCGCGTGGCCGCGGCAGCGCGTCATCGGGGAGTTCGACGGGCGGGTCAAGTACGGCCGTCGCGGAAAACCGGACACCGACGCGCTCTACTCCGAGAAGCTGCGCGAGGACCGGATCCGCTCCGCCGGATTCGCCGTGCACCGCTGGACCTGGCAGGACCTGGCCGACTTCCGCGGCCCCGCCGCCCGCCTGCGCGCCGCGCTGGTGCCCTGACCGCACAGGTTCCGCGACGACCGCACCAGACGGAACCAGTGCGGTCGTCGCGGAACCTGTGCGGCGGCGTCAGCGAGCGTGGCCGCCGTCGAAGACGCGGCTGGCGCGCAGGTCGGCGGCGGTCAGGGTGCGGAGGTCGTCGCGGGTGACGATCGCGCTGGGGGCGTTCGCCAGGCGCAGCGCCTGGCGCATCCGGGCCCGGTCGAGGGCGTTGCGGACGCTGCGCGCACCGGCGAAGAAGGGTTGCTCCGAGCGCAGCTCCAGGTAGTCGTGGAGGGCGGTCAGGGCGTCGTCGGAGAGCGCGAGGCCGAGCTCGTCGGTCATCCGGCGGCCGATCTCAGCCAGCTCGTCGACCGAGAAGTCCGGGAAGTCGACGTGATGGGCGACCCGGGACTGCATCCCCGGGTTGGCGGTGAAGAAGGTGCCCATCCGGTCGGCGTAGCCGGCCAGGATCACGGCCAGGTCGCCCCGGTGGTCCTCCATCGCCTGCAGCAGGATCTCGATGGCCTCCCCGCCGTAGTCCCGTTCGTTGCCGGGGCGGTGCAGGTAGTAGGCCTCGTCGATGAACAGCACCCCGCCGAGCGCCCGCCGGACGGTCTCCTTGGTCTTCGGTGCGGTGTGTCCGACGTACTCGCCGACGAGGTCGTCCCGGGTGGCGGACACCAGGTGCCCGGTGCGCAGGTAGCCCAGGCCGTGCAGCAGGCCGGCCATCCGGCGGGCCAGGGTCGTCTTGCCGGTGCCGGGATTGCCGGTGAAGCACATGTGCAGGGTCGGGGTCAGCGTGGTCAGCCCGAAGCGGGCCCGCACCCGGTCGACGACGAGCAGCGCGGCCAGCTCGCGCAGCCGCTGCTTCACCGGTGCCAGCCCGACGAGCTCGCGGTCCAGGGCGTCGAGCTCCCGGTCGACGCCGGCCTCGCGGCGGACCTCGTCCAGGTCGACGGTGTCCCCGGGGCCGAGCTCGGGCTCCGGCTCGGGCCCTGACCCGGCGGGGCCGGCGGGGTCCGGCGCCGACCGGTCGGCCGGGGGCGTCGAACCGGTGGCCCCGGCCGGGCGCGTCGAACCGGTGGTTCCGGCTGGGCGCGCCGACGTGGTGGGCCCGGCTGGGCGCTCCCGCTCGGCGGACCCGGGCGGGGCCGCCGAGCCGAACGCGATCCGGGTCGGCGCCGCGGCGGCGGCGCCAGAGGTCCGCGACGGGCCGGCGGTGGGCCCGGCGTCAGCGGCCCCCGGCCCGCCGTTCTCAGTGCGGCGCACGGCCGTTCCCGGACGCCCCGTAGCGCGAGCCCGCCGGACGCTCGGTGGCGTAGGGGTGCACGGTGTACCCGATCCGCCGGTCCGCGCCCTCGGTCCGGTCCAGCCGGAATCCCGGCTCCGCCGAGGGCCGCTGCACCAGGAACGACAGGGCCACGGTCTGCCGGCCCAGCGAGGCGTCGTAGGCGTTGACCCGGACGTAGTGCTCCGGATGGGCCTGCCGGCAGGCGTTGATCTCGGCCAGCACCCCGGCCGGGTCGGCCAGGTCGAACATCGGCATGCCCCACATGTCCCAGTAGGTGTTGCGGGGGTGCGGGTCGTCGGTGAACTCGACGGCGCACGGCCAGTCGTGGTCGAGCGCCCAGCGGATCTGGGCGGTGATCTCGTCGTCGGTGAGATCGGGCAGGAAGGAGAAGGTGCCCTGGGTGACGCGCATCGGTGCCTCCGTCTCAGGCCGGGGTGGGGGTGGTCGTGACGTCCGGGGTGTCGGTGGAGGCGTAGTCGAACGTGATGTCGCCCCAGGTCGACAGCGCCGTCTCCAGCGGCCGGTTGCGCTTCGCGGCGGCGCGCAGGATCTCCGGGCCCTGGGCCAGGTAGTCGGCGCCCTCGTTCCGGGCCTTGATCATCGCCTCGACCGCGACCCGGTTCGCCTCGGCGCCGGCGGCGATGCCCATCGGGTGCCCGATCGTCCCGCCGCCGAACTGCAGCACGACGTCCTCGCCGAGATGGTGCAGCAGCTGGTGCATCTGCCCGGCGTGGATCCCGCCGGAGGCGACCGGCATGGTCGCCGGCATCGACACCCAGTCCTGGTCGAAGTAGAGGCCCTTCACCGGATCGGCCTCGCTGCGCCCGGAGCGCAGCACGTCGTAGAAGCCGGCGACCGCGTTCGGGTCGCCCTCCAGCTTCCCGACGACGGTGCCCGCGTGGATGTGGTCGACCCCGGCCAGGCGCATCCACTTGGCGATCACCCGGAAGCTGACGCCGTGGTTCTTCTGCCGGGTGTAGGTGCCGTGCCCGGCCCGGTGCAGGTGCAGGATGACGCCGTTGCGCCGGGCCCACGTCGACAGGCTCTGGATGGCGGTGTAGCCGACGGTCAGGTCGACCATCACGATCACGCTGCCCAGCTCGCGGGCGAACTCGGCGCGCTCGTAGATGTCCTCCATCGTGGCCGCGGTGACATTGAGGTAGTGGCCCTTCACCTCGCCGGTCTCGGCCTGCGCCCGGTTCACCGCCTCCATGCAGGACAGGTAGCGGTCCCGCCAGCGCATGAACGGCTGGGAGTTGATGTTCTCGTCGTCCTTGGTGAAGTCCAGCCCGCCGCGCAACGCCTCGTAGACGACCCGGCCGTAGTTCCGCGCGGACAGCCCGAGCTTGGGCTTGGTGGTCGCGCCCAGCAGCGGGCGGCCGAACTTGTTCAGGTACTCGCGCTCGGTGACGATCCCGTGCGGCGGCCCGGCGAAGGTCTTGACGTAGTGCGGCGGGATCCGCATGTCCTCCAGCCGCAGCGCGGCGAGCGGCTTGAACCCGAAGACGTTGCCGATGATCGAGCTGGTCAGGTTCGCGATCGAGCCCTCCTCGAACAGGTCGAGGTCGTAGGCGATGTAGGCGATCCACTGGCCGGGCGTGTTCGGCACCGGCTCCACCCGGTAGCACTTGGCCTGGTAGTGCTCGTAGGCGGTCAGCCGGTCGGTCCAGACGACCGTCCAGGTCGCGGTGCTGGACTCACCGGCGACGGCGGCCCCGGCCTCCTCGGGCGGCACCCCGTCCTGCGGGGTGACCCGGAAGGCGCACAGCAGGTCGGTGTCCTTCGGCTGGTAGTCGGGCTGCCAGTACCCCATCTCGGCGTAGGGGATGACGCCTGCGCTCCATCGATCGCTCATGGGCTCCAGCGTGCGGCCGGACCGTCAGTCGGACAATCGAGTGTTCCGGTCGGACTCTTCGCCAGATGGCTCAGAGTGGGGTGCTGTGACATGAGGAGCGGTGACGACGACGGTCGTACCGGCACCGGGACGCGACCGCAGCCGGGCGATCCCACCGATCAGCTCGGCGCGCTCGCGCATCGAGGCCGTCCCGTAGCCCTCGCGGACGCCGGCCAGGCCGGTCCCGTCGTCGGCGACCTCCAGCCGGACGCCGTCGTCGTCGACCGCCAGCCGCAGCACGACGCGGGACGCCCCGGCGTGCTTGAGCACGTTCTGCAGGGCCTCCTGCGCGATCCGGTACAGCGCGACCTCCACGTGGTCGGGCAGCCGTCGCTCGTCGAGCTCGAGCCGGACCTCCGGCACCGGCAGGTCGCGGGCCAGCGCGGCGAGCGCCCCGGCCAGGCCGAGATCGTCGAGCACCGGCGGGCGCAGCGCCCCGATCGCCGAACGGGCCTCGTCCAGCGTCGTCCCGACCAGGTCGGACGCCCTGGCCAGCTCGGCCCGGGCGTCGGCGGTCTCGCCGCGGGAGAGCAGCGTCCCGGCGGCGTCCAGGTGGAACGACAGGGTGACCAGCCGCTGCGAGATGCCGTCGTGGATGTCGCGGGCGAGCCGGCGGCGCTCGGTCTCCTGGGCGGCGACGGTCTGCTCGGCGAACCGTTCGTGCGCCCGCTCCCGGGCCCGCAGCCTGCGGTGCATCCGGGCCTGGTGCAGCGCCGCGGCGAGCAGCCTGCCGATCGCCAGCAGCAGCCGGACGTCGCGGTCGCCGAACTCGCGACGGTCGACGGTGTGCACGTTGAGCACGCCGGCCAGCCCGTAGGGCTCGGACAGCATCGGCACCGACACCATCGAGGTGTAGTCCTGGCCGCGCAGCTCCGGGATCGGCAGGTAGCGCGGATCAGCGCCCTTGTCGTCGGTGATCACGGCGGGGGTGCGGTGCGCGGCGACCCAGCCGCTCACCCCGCGCCCGAGCGGCAGGTGCACGGTCCCCACCCGGGCGTCGAACGGCGGGGTGGCACCGGCCAGCGTCAGCGCGCGGTCGGAGTCGTCGAGCACGTGCACGAAGCAGACGTCGGTCGCGGTCGCCTCGGTGATCACCCGGGCGACGGCGGCCGCGAGCGGCTCCACCCCGGGGCCGCTCGCGGTGGCCTCGATGATGCCGAGCAGGACGGCGTTCTCCCGCTCCGGGTCGCCGAGGCCCAGCCCGCGCGGGCTCACCGGAACACCCCCTCCCGCAGCGCGGCGGCGACCGCGGCCGTCCGGTCCGGCACGTCGAGCTTGCGCAGCACCGCCCGCACGTGCGACTTCACCGTCTCCTCGCCGATCACCAGCTCGGCCGCGATCGACCGGTTCGAGTGCCCGGCGACCAGCAGCGCCAGCACCTCGCTCTCCCGGTGGGTGAGCCCGAGCCGGGCGCCGGGCCAGAACTCGTTGCGCTCCAGGCGGGCCGCCGACGCCGCGGCCCGGCCGGCCATCGTCGCGTCCACCACGGTCGTCCCGGTCGCGGCCAGCTCCAGCTGGCGGACCAGCTCCTCGCCGCCGATCCGCTTCAGCAGGTACCCGGCTGCCCCGGCGCGCAGCGCCTGGAACAGGTACTGCTCGTCGTCGTAGACGCTCAGCAGCACGACCTTCTGGTCGGGCAGCCGCTCGCGCAGCCTGCGGCACAGGTCCAGCCCGGACTCGCCGGCCATCCGGACGTCGCACAGCACGATGTCGGGCTCCAGCGAGACCGCGGCCGCCAGCGCCGCCGCCGCGTCGTGCGCGGTGCCGACCACCCGGACCCGGCCGCGGAACGGCCCCAGCATGGCCTTGAGACCCTGGACGACCATCTCGTGGTCGTCGACCACGACCAGCCGCAGCGGTGTGGCGCCCGTCATCCGCCCACCATAGGGCGGGTTCTCCCCCCGCGGCTCCCCCGAGCCGGGGGAGCCCGCGGCCCCGTCCGCTCCCTAGCGTCGGCCACCCGACGGGGAGAGGAGGACCGCCGTGCCGGACAAGTCACTGCGGATCCGGCGGGCCGGGCCCGACGAGGCGCGCCGCCGACCGATCATGCTGGCGATCGCGGGGGACAGCGCCGCGGGCAAGACCACGCTGACCCGCGGGCTGGTGGAGGCACTCGGCCCGGAGCGCTGCGTGTCGCTGTGCACCGACGACTACCACCGCTACGACCGGACCGAACGCCGCGGGCTGCCGTTCACGGCGCTGCACCCGGACTGCAACCACATCGGGATCATGGAGCAGCACCTGCAGCTGCTCGCGACCGGCGAGCCGGTGCTCAAACCGGTCTACGACCACTCGACCGGCGAGCTGGTCCGGCCCGAACTGGTCGAACCGGCGCCGGTGGTGATCGTCGAGGGCCTGCTGCCGCTGTACTCGAAGCTGGCCAGGGCGTGCTTCGACGTCACGGTGTACCTGGACCCGCCGGAGGAGATCCGCCGGGACTGGAAGGTGCAGCGGGACTGCGCGAAGCGCGGCTACGACCCGGAGCAGGTGATCGCCGAGCTGGAGCGGCGCGAGCCCGAGTCGGCCGAGCACATCCGCCCGCAGCGCAGGCACGCCGACCTGGTGGTCCGGTTCGCGCCGATCGAGAGCCGCAACGACCCGGCGGGCACGCCGCTGTCGGCGACGGTGATGCTGCGCCCGACGATCCCGCACCCGGACCTGACCGGGGTGCTGCAGCCGGGGCTGAGCCGGGCGATGCACCTCAAGCTGGAGCGCGACCCGGACGGACGCCCGGTGGAGTCGCTGCACGTGCACGGCTACGTGCCCCGGGAGGAGTCGGTCGCGGTGGAGAAGGCGATCTGGACGGAGCTGGACGCGCCCGGCCGGGACGCCCCGGCGGGCCTGGGCCGGATCGGCGACGACCGCAGCGAACCGCTGGCGATCGCCCAGCTGCTGATCCTGTTCCACCTGATGGAGCTGGACCGGTGAGCGCCGGGGACGTGCCGTCGGCGGTGCTGTTCGACGTGGACGGGACGCTGGCCGAGACCGAGCGGGACGGGCACCGCCCGGCGTTCAACCGGGCGTTCGCCGAGCACGGCGTCGGTGTGCACTGGGACGCCGACCACTACGCCCGGCTGCTCGCCGTCACCGGGGGCAGGCAGCGGATCGCCGCCGACCTGCGGGCCCGCGGCCACGCCGCCGACGCCGCCGAGCGGATCGCGGAACGGGTGCACCGCACCAAGACGACGCTGTTCGCCGAGCACGCCCGGTCCGGGTCGATCCCGGCCCGGCCGGGCGTCCGGACCCTGGTCGCCGACCTGCGCCGGCACGGCGTCCGGATCGGGGTGGTGACGACCGGTCGCCGGGAGTGGGCGGAACCGCTGGTCGGGCACCTGATCGGCGACGTCGCGCAGGAGATCGACGTGGCGGTCTACGGCGACGACGTGACCGCGCTGAAACCGGATCCGCGCTGCTACCGGCTGGCGCTGCGCAGGCTGGGGATGCCGGCGTCGTGCGTGGTGGCGGTGGAGGACTCGGCGGCCGGCCTGCGGGCCGCGCTCGGGGCGGGCCTGGTGACGGTGGTGGTGCGGTCCGGGCCCACCGCCGGGCACGACGTCGGCGGTGCGGCGCTGGTCCGCGAGTCGTTCGACGGGGATCCGGCGCTGGACGCCGAGCTGCTCGGCGGCCTGCTCGCGGACGGTCAGCGGGTCCGGCGGGAGTCGTGCAGGCGCAGCAGCGCGTAGGCGGCGAGGGTCTGCGCGTCGGTGATCCCGCCGCGCAGGGTGAGCTCCTCGAAGGCGTCCGGGGTGAACCAGGCGGAGCGCATGTCCTGCTCCTGGTGCTCGCGCTGCGGCGGGCCCGCGGTGAGACCGGTGGCGAGATAGACGTGGCCGCGCTGGCTGGACATGCCGGGCGCGACGTCGAGCATCCCGAGGAAGGTCATCGCCGTCGCGGCGAGGCCGGTCTCCTCGACCAGCTCGCGGACGGCCAGCTCGGCCGGATCGGCCTCGGCCCGGTCCGGCGCGGTGCCCGCCGGGAACTCCCAGCGGCGCTCGCCGACCGGGTAGCGGAACTGCTCGACCAGGTGCAGCCGGCCGTCGTCGTCGCGGGGGATCACCAGGGCGTAGGTGGGCTTGTCGACGACGCCGTAGATCCCCTCGGTGCCGTCGGCGCGCCGGATGCCGTCCTCGCGGACGGTCATCCAGCTGTTCGCGTACACCCGGCGGGTCGAGATCTGCTCGATCACCCGCCCAGCTTCGCCGATCACGGTCGGCTTACAGTGAGCCGGGTGCGCCTCGTCATCGCCCGCTGCCAGGTGGACTACGCAGGACGGCTGACCGCCCACCTGCCGATGGCCCCGCGGTTGTTGCTCGTGAAGCAGGACGGCTCGGTGAGCATCCACGCCGACGACCGCGCCTACAAGCCGCTGAACTGGATGTCCCCGCCCTGCTGGCTCACCGAGGAGCCCGGCGTGTGGACGGTGCGGAACAAGGCCGACGAGTCGCTGGTGATCACCATCGACGAGGTGCTGCACGACTCGACGCACGAGCTCGGCGTCGATCCCGGCCTGGTCAAGGACGGTGTGGAGGCGCACCTGCAGGAGCTGCTGGCGGCGCACCCGGAGACCCTCGGCGAGGGCTGGACGCTGGTCCGCCGCGAGTACATGACCGCCGTCGGGCCGGTCGACCTGCTGTGCCGCGACGCCGACGGCGGGCACGTCGCGGTGGAGATCAAGCGGCGCGGCGAGATCGACGGCGTCGAGCAGCTGACCCGGTACCTGGAGCTGATGAACCGGGACCCGCTGCTCGCCCCGGTGCAGGGGGTGTTCGCGGCCCAGCAGATCAAGCCGCAGGCGCGGACCCTGGCGACCGACCGCGGGATCCGCTGCGCGACCGTCGACTACGACGAGCTGCGCGGGATGACGTCGAAGGAGATGCGGCTGTTCTGAGCGGTCGCGTCCGCCGGGTTCAGCGGATGGAGCCGATGAGATCGCGGGCCGCGTCGCCGTGCAGCGCGGCGGCGTCGAGCCGGTCCCACGCCGCCCGGTAGGCGTCGAGATCGGCGCGTTCGTCCAGGAAGTTCGTTCCGGCGATGGTCTCGGAGACGGCCATCCGGTCGGCATAGAGGTGGAACCCGGGCGGGGGCGGCGGCAGGGGTGGACCGAACGGGAGGACGCCGAGGCGGATGTTGGGGCGCCGGGACAGGGCGATCAGATGCTCCCGCTGGGCACGCATGATCGCGTCGGACCCGATGACGTAGCGCAGCACGCTCTCCGCGACGAGCTGGAGGAACCGGCGGTCGGCGTCGTCGAGCAGGGCCAGCCGGGCGCGGCGTTCACGCTCCCACTTGGGGGCGGTCGGCCGCTCGATCACGGCGAGGGTGTAGTCCCAGGACTGCATGAGCCCGGGCACGATCTCGGGCTGCCAGGACCGGATCACGTCGGACTGCGACTCCAGCAGCCGGATCCGGCGCTGGATCTCGGGCCCCCGGCGCACGATGCGGTTCTGGCTGGTGATGAGCTCGGCCTGGGCCGCCCGGCACAGTTCGACCAGCTCCCTGCGGAGCGCCGCGGGGGCGCCCAGCGCGCGTGCGTAGGACTCGGCGGCCGCGGGTTGCGGGGTGGACCGGCCGGTCTCGGCCTTCGAGATCGAGGGCTGGCTCAGCCCGCTCCGTGCGGCGGCCTCGGTCTGGCGCAGGTCACCGCGGACGAGCACCATCAGCTGGGCGATGCGGTCCCGGTCGGTGACGGGCTGGACTGGTGGCACCGGAGCGCTGAGCCTTCTCGTCGGTGGAACTCGGAATGACGCGCCCACCATTCGGGCCGCCCCTGGGCGTCGTGGCCGACCTGTCCGGCCAACGCGGCGTGCTCGTCGTCGGTCAGGTCGTCCCGGCTGATCACGAAATGGCGATCCGGGATCCCGGGAACTCGTGCACCGCCGGGCAGCCCCAGCGATCGGCGCTGTCCCCGGTGCCCGACGCGCTGGCCAGGATGGTGGATTCGGTCCAGGTCATGGCGGCCCCCGCTGTGCTCGGACCGCCAGAGTGGCCGCCCATCCCACAGTAGTCAATGCGTGAGATGCATATCCTCAGCGCCGACGCTGCGGTAGATCCCGCTCACGTGGCGAATATTCAGTCCGCTGCTCAGGACCGGAGCGGGGCATGATCAGGTGGGGCCGGGTCGTCCGGCGGCGGCAGCGGCAGCTGATCGTGATCACCGCGCTGGGGCCGGACAGCCGGATCCTGCGGTCGTGGGAGCTGGAGCTGAGCCGCGAGCGGCGGTTGACCGTCCCGCACGGGACCCGGACCGTTCACGTCGGCGCCGCGGGCACCGTGCACCGGGTTCGGGTGGAGCTGGGTCGGCGGCGTCGCCGAGGCTGACCTTCCGGGGCCAGTACGGGCCCGGCTGGACCTTCCGCGGGCGTTTACGCTGATCACGTGAGTGCCACCGCCGCTGACTCCGCCGTGACCGCCGCCACCGATCCCGCCGGTAGTACCGACTTCGCGTCGCTGTCCCCGCGCACCGGCGCCGAGCTCGCCCGCTACCCGGTGCACGACGCCGAGCACGTGCGCGCCGCCGTCCGCGCTGCGGGCGAGGCCGCCGCCTGGTGGGACGGCCTCGGCTTCGCCGGCCGCCGCACCCGGCTGGCCGCCTGGAAGAAGGTGCTGGTCCGCCAGCTCGACCGGGTCGCCCGGGTGGTGGCCGACGAGACCGGCAAGCCGTTCGACGACGCCCGGCTCGAGGTCGTCCTGACGATCGACCACCTGGACTGGGCGTCGGCGAACGCGGCGAAGGTGCTCGGGCGGAAGTCGGTGTCGCCGGGCCTGCTGATGGCGAACCAGGCCGCATCGGTGGCGTACCGGCCGCTCGGCGTGGTCGGCGTCATCGGGCCGTGGAACTACCCGATCTTCACGCCGATGGGGTCGATCGCCTACGCGCTCGCCGCGGGCAACACGGTGGTGTTCAAGCCGTCCGAACTCACCCCGGGCGTCGCGCACGAGCTGGCGCGCACCCTCGCCGAGGCGGTGCCCGAGGTCGGCCGCTACCCGCTGCTGAGCGTCGTCACCGGGTTCGGGGCGACCGGCGCCGAGCTGTGCCGGGCGCCGGGCGTCGGCAAGATCGCGTTCACCGGGTCGGCCGCGACCGGCCGCCGGGTGATGGCCGCCTGCGCCGAGAACCTGGTCCCGGTGCTGATGGAGTGCGGCGGCAAGGACCCGCTGATCATCGACGCCGACGCCGACCTGGACGCCGCCGCGGACGCCGCCGTCTGGGGCGGGATGTCCAACGCCGGGCAGACCTGCGTCGGCGTGGAACGGGTCTACGTCGTGGAGACCGTCGCCGGGCGCTTCCTGGAGAAGGTCCGCGCGGCCGCGTCGAAGCTGCGGGTCGGCACCGCGGCCAACGAGGGCGACCTGGGCCCGATGACGATGCCGTCGCAGACCGAGATCGTGCGCAGGCACGTCACCGAGGCGCTGTCGGCGGGCGGCCGGGCGATCGTCGGCGGCGCGGAGTCCGTGCACGACGACGGCACCATCTCCCCGGTGGTGATCGCCGACGTCCCGGAGGACTCGGTCGCCGTCACCGAGGAGACGTTCGGGCCGCTGGTGGTGGTGAACCGGGTGCCGGACGTCGACGAGGCGGTCCGCCGCGCCAACGCCACCGGCTACGGCCTCGGCGCCACCGTGTTCTCCGCGAAGCGCGGCGACGAGATCGCCGCCCGGCTGCGCTGCGGGATGGTCTCGATCAACGGCGTCATCTCGTTCGCCGGCATCCCGTCGCTGCCCTTCGGCGGGGTGGGGGAGTCCGGGTTCGGCCGGATCCACGGCGCCGACGGCCTGCGCGAGTTCACCCGGGCGCAGTCGGTGGCCCGGCAGCGGTTCGCGCTGCCGGTCGCGGTGACCTCGTTCCGGCGGACCGCGAAGACCATGCAGGCGCTGGTCGGGGTGGTGAAGGCCCGGCACGGTCGGTGACGGCCGCCGCGCCCGGCGGTACTGCCCGTCCGGTCAGCGCGGGCGGGTGGCCCTGGTCGCACCATACCCACCGGTAGCGACCCGGATGGCAGGATCGCGCGCGACGACAGAGACGTCCAACTGGGAGGTTGCAGCGTGGCACGCGAGATCCGGACGGTCGGAGTGGTCGGCCTCGGCACCATGGGCGCGGGGATCGTCGAGGTCTTCGCCCGCAACGGCCTCGAGGTGATCGCCGTCGAGGTCGACGCCGACGCCGGGGAGCGGGGCAAGACCCACCTGGCGGCGTCCACCGGACGGGCGGTGCAGCGCGGCAAGCTGACCCAGGAGCAGGCCGACGAGCTGCTCGGGCGGATCACGGTCACCACGTCGATGGCCGATCTCGCCCCGGCCCAGCTGGTCGTCGAGGCCATCCCGGAGAACCTGGAGGCGAAGGCCGAGATCTTCGCGACGGTGGACGGCGTCGTCGCCGAGGACACCATCCTCTGCTCCAACACCTCGTCGCTGTCGGTGACCGAGCTGGCGGTGCGGACCAAGCGCCCCGGCAAGGTCGTCGGGATGCACTTCTTCAACCCGGCGCCGGTGCAGAAGCTGGTCGAGGTGGTGCGCACGGTGGTCACCGAGCCGGAGGTGATCGACGACGTCAAGGCGTTCGCCGACTCGCTGGGCAAGGTCCCGGTCGTCATCGGCGACCGCGCCGGGTTCATCGCGAACGCGCTGCTGTTCGGCTACCTCAACCACGCGGCGAAGATGTACGCCGAGCGCTACGCCAGCCGCGAGGACCTCGACGCCGGCATGCGCTACGGCTGCGGCTACCCGATGGGTCCGCTGGCGCTGCTCGACCTGATCGGGCTCGACACCGCCTACGAGATCCTCGAGACGATGTACCGGGAGTCGCGCAACCTGCTGCACGCGCCGAACCCGGTGTTCAAGCAGATGATCACCGCCGGGCTGCTCGGCCGGAAGACCGGGCGCGGCTTCTACACCTACGAGGCACCGCACAGCTCGACCGTGGTGCCGGACGACGAGACCCCGTCGTCGACGGTGCCCGAGGACGTGACCCTGCGCGACGTCAGCCGGGTCGGTGTGGTCGGGACCGGCACGATGGCGTCGGGCATCGTCGAGGTCTTCGCCAAGGCCGGGTACGACGTCGTCGTGCGCGGCCGCAGCGAGTCCAAGGTCGACGGCTCGCTCGCGCACGTGCGCAAGTCGCTGGACAAGGCGGTCGCCCGCGGGAAGCTGGAGGAGTCCGACCGGGACGCGATCATCGGTCGGATCACCGGCACCACCTCGCTGGAGGACATGGCCGACGTCGATCTGGTCGTCGAGGCCGTCGCCGAGGAGCTCGACGTCAAGCGGGCCATGTTCGGTGCGCTCGACGACATCTGCAAGCCGGGCGCGATCATGGCGACGACGACGTCGTCGCTGCCGGTCGTGGAGTGCGCCGCGGCCACCCGCCGGCCCGGTGACGTGATCGGGATGCACTTCTTCAACCCGGCGCCGGTGATGAAGCTGGTCGAGGTCGTCTCGACGATCGGGACCTCCCGCGAGGTCGCCGCCACCGTGCTCGCGGTCACCCAGAAGCTGAAGAAGGTGCCGGTCAGCTGCGGCGACCGGGCCGGGTTCATCGTCAACGCACTGCTGTTCCCGTACCTGAACGACGCGGTGAAGATGCTGGAGGCGCACTACGCCACCGCCGACGACATCGACGCCGCGATGAAGACCGGCTGTGCCCTCCCGATGGGCCCGTTCGAGCTGCTCGACGTGGTCGGCCTGGACGTGTCGCTGGCGATCGAGCGCTCGCTGTACTCGGAGTTCCGGCAGTCCGGGTTCGCGCCGGCGCCGCTGCTGGAGCACCTGGTCACCGCGGGCCGGCTGGGCCGCAAGACCGGGCACGGGTTCCGGGACTACACGCAGCGCTGAGGCATGGCGGGCCGGCGTGCGCGGCGGCCCCGCCCCTCGGAACGGGGGCGGGGCCGCCCCGTCGCGCCGCCGCTGGGCAGCGGCATGGTCACCTCCCGGGAGAGCGCCCGGGACGGCGAGTGGAACGTCCGTCGGGTGCCCGGCGGCAACGACGTGAAGACCTACCGCTGCCCGGGCTGCGACCAGCTACTCCCCTCCGGGACGCCGCACGTGGTGGCCTGGCCGGCCGACGGCACCGGCGGGGTCGAGGACCGCAGGCACTGGCACCTGCCCTGCTGGAACGCCCGGGACCGGCGACGGCCGGGTCGTCGCCCGGCGTCCCGGACTGCTCCGGCGAGGCGCCTGCGGCGTCCGCCGGGTCGAGCCCCGGCCCCGCGTCCAGGTCCCCGGCCGCGTCGTCGATCAGCCCGCGGGCGGCCCGCAGCTGGTCGGCGACCCGGTCCCGCAGCTCGGTGAGCTGCCCGACCCGCCGGCGGGCCCGCGCGGTGATCTCCTCGGCGTCCCGCTGCGCCTCGGCCCGGATCCGCTCGCCCTCGGCCCGGGCCTCGTCCAGCGACCGGCGGATCTGCTCGTCGGCCTCGCGGTTGCGCCGGCCGATCTCCTCGGTCAGCGCGTCCCGCTCGGCGAACAGCGTGGTCAGCGCCTCGCTGCGGCGCTGGTCCATCGCGATCCGGAAGTCGTGCTCCACCTGCTCCCGGTTCTCCCGGGCCTCCGCGTCCGCGCGGGTGATCCGCTCGGTGACCGTGCGCTCCTGCTCGGCCAGGTCCTGCTCGGTGCGCGACCGCAGCTCGGCCAGCTCGGCCTCGGTACTGCTGCGGGCCTGCTCCAGCTCGGCCCGGGTGCGCTCCCGCAGGTCCGCCAGCTCCCGCTCGACGCGCGCCTGCTCCTCGGTGACGGCCCGCTCGCGCTCGTCGGACCGCCGGTCCAGCTCGGCCCGGCGCGCCTCGGCGTCGGCGACGATCTGCTCGGCGTGCGCACGCGCCTCGGCCACCACCACCCGGGCGTGCTCGTCGGCCTGCCGGCGCTGCTCGGCGACCTCCCGCTCGGCGCGGGCGTGCATCTCGGCGACCTCGTCCTCGGCGAGACGCAGCATCGAACGCAGCCGCTCGCTCATGCCCTGCACGCTCTGCGGCGGCCCGGCCAGCCGGCTGACCTGCTGCTGCAGCGCCTCGGCCCGGGTGCGGGCGTCGTCGAGCTCGCGGCTCAGCCGGGTGTTCTGGGCGACCGCGGCGTCCCGGTCTGCGGCGAGCATCCGCACCTCGGCGTCGAGCCGCCGCAGGTGGCTGTCGACCTGCGCCTGGTCGTAACCGCGGCGCGCGACCGAGAAACCGGTTCGTGGTACGGGTACATCGTGGTCACCGGCCATGGACTCACCGTACCGTCGGGCCGTGGCCTCGGCTGTGCCGAAAGGCACAGCCGAGACACACTCACACCCCGCGGAAGCGGTTGATGCCCTCGATGTGCTTCTCCCGGGTCTCCGGGTCCGTCACGCCCAGCCCCTCCTCGGGCGCCAGCGCGAGCACGCCGACCTTGCCCTGGTGGGTGTTGCGGTGCACGTCGTAGGCGGCCTGGCCGGTCTCGGCCAGCGGGTACACCCGGGACAGCGTCGGGTGGATCATGCCCTTGGCCACCAGCCGGTTCGCCTCGTACGCCTCGCGGTAGTTCGCGAAGTGCGAGCCGACGATCCGCTTGAGGTTCATCCACAGGTAGCGGTTGTCGAACTCGTGCATGTACCCCGACGTCGACGCGCAGGTGACGATCTGGCCGCCCTTGCGGGTCACGTAGACGCTGGCGCCGAAGGTCTCCCGGCCGGGGTGCTCGAACACGATGTCCGGGTCCTCGCCGCCGGTGAGCTCACGGATCTTCGCGCCGAACCGCTTCCACTCGCGCGGGTCCTGGGTCTGCGGGTCCTTCCAGAACTTGTAGCCCTCGGCGTTGCGGTCGATGACCAGCTCGGCGCCCATGTCCCGGCAGATCTGCGCCTTCTCCTCGGAGGAGACGACACAGACCGGCGTCGCGCCGCCGTTCAGCGCGAACTGGGTGGCGTAGGAGCCGAGGCCGCCGGAGGCGCCCCAGATCAGCACCACGTCGCCCTGCTTCATGTCGGCGCCGTTGCGGGACACCAGCTGCCGGTAGGCGGTGGAGTTCACCAGCCCGGGGGACGCGGCCTCCTCCCAGGTGAGGTGCGCGGGCTTGGGCATCAGCTGGTTGGACTTCACCAGGGCCAGCTCGGCGAGCCCGCCGAAGTTCGTCTCGAAGCCCCAGATCCGCTGCTCCGGGTCCATCATCGTGTCGGAGTGCCCGTCCGGGCTCTCCAGCTCGACCGACAGGCAGTGCGCGACGACCTGGTCGCCGGCCTTCCAGGCGTTGACCCCGGGCCCGGTCTGCACGACGACGCCGGCCAGGTCGGAGCCGACCACGTGGTATGGCAGGTCGTGCCGCTTGGTGAGCGGCGAGAGCTTGCCGTAGCGCTTGAGGAAGCTGAACGTCGAGACCGGCTCGAAGATCGACGTCCACACGGTGTTGTAGTTGATGGCGCTGGCCATGACGGCCACCAGCGCCTCACCGGGACCGAGCTCCGGGACCGGGACCTCCTCGAGCCGCAGGCTCTTGCGGGGGTCCTTGTCCTTGGTGGTCAGACCCTCGAACATGTCGGCGTCCTCGGCCCGGACGGTGACGCCCTGGTAGCTCTCGGGCACCTCCAGGCCGCCGACGTCGGCGAACTGCCCGGCGAGGATGGCGTCGCGGATGTCCTTCACTGCTGGCCTCCGATGGCGACGTTGCTAGGGGAGTGATCAGGTGCATTCACCCGTACTTGCTTGGGATACCGCAAGTTACCGCGTAGTATGTTAACCGTTGTGCGACGCCCGGTGTGAGCCCCGGCGCGAGTTCGTGACCCAGACCACCGGACGTCCGTACTGACCTTCCGGGTGGGGGCCGTCCCGGACCGGTTCTCAAACAGGTACTGGATCAGTGCTGATCAGAGCCCGGCTCGACGAGCTCGACCAGCACCCCGCCCGCGTCCTTCGGGTGCACGAAGTTGACCTTCGAGTTCGACGTGCCCCGGCGCGGCTCGTCGTAGAGCAGCCGCAGTCCCTTCGCGCGCAGCGCGTCCGCGGCGGCCGCCACGTCGGTGACCCGGTAGGCGACCTGCTGCAGCCCGGGGCCGTTGCGGTCGATGAACTTGGCGATCGTCGAGTTCTCGTCCAGCGGGGCGAGCAGCTGCACCTTCGTGGCCCCGGCCGGCTCGCCCGGCGCACCGAGCATCGCCTCCCGCACGCCCTGCTCGGCGTTGGTCTCCTCGTGCACGGCGACCAGGCCCAGATTGTCGGCGTACCAGCGGATCGCCTCGTCCAGGTCGGGCACCGCGATCCCGACGTGGTCGACGGCCACGACCAGCGGCGACAGGACATCATCGGTTGTCGTCATGAGGGCAGAAGCTACCGTGACTACCGGCGAGTAGGCCCGTGTGCCACTGGTCACCCCCTCCCTCCGACGTGTCCCGCGACCGCGGAGCGCGTGGGTATGGTGACCGCCCGCCCACCTGTCAACGAAGCTTGCTGGAGGACCCCGTGTCCGGAACCGTGATCGTCGCCGGCGCCCGCACGCCGATGGGCCGTCTGCTCGGCTCGCTGAAGGGATTCACCGGCGCGCAGCTGGGTGGGATCGCCATCAAGGCGGCGCTGGAACGGGCCGGCGTCGCACCGGAGCAGGTCGAGTACACGATCATGGGCCAGGTGCTGACCGCGGGCGCCGGGCAGATCCCGGCCCGCCAGGCGGCGGTCGCCGCCGGCATCCCGATGGACGTCCCGGCACTGACCATCAACAAGGTGTGCCTCTCCGGCGTCGACGCGATCGCGCTCGCCGACCAGCTCATCCGGGCCGGCGAGTTCGACGTCGTGGTGGCCGGCGGCCAGGAGTCGATGACCCAGGCGCCGCACCTGCTCACCAAGTCCCGCGAGGGCACCAAGTTCGGCGACGCCACGCTCACCGACCACATGTCCTACGACGGCCTGTTCTGCGCCTTCGACCAGGTCGCGATGGGTGCCTCGACGGAGAAGTACAACGAGCGCTACGGCCTGACCCGCGAGGAGCAGGACGCCTTCTCCGCCCGCTCGCACCAGCTGGCCGCCCGGGCCGCCGGGGACGGCACGTTCGAGCAGGAGATCACCCCGGTCGAGATCCCGCAGCGCAAGGGCGACCCGGTCATCTTCGCCACCGACGAGGGCGTCCGCGGCGACACCACCGCCGAGAGCCTGGGCAGGCTGCGCCCCGCGTTCGCCTCCGACGGCACGATCACCGCGGGCTCGGCGTCGCAGATCTCCGACGGCGCGGCCGCCGTCGTGGTGATGAGCAAGGCCAAGGCGCAGGAGCTCGGGCTGGACTGGATCGCCGAGATCGGCGCGCACGGCGTCGTCGCCGGGCCGGACGCCAGCCTGCACGAGCAGCCCGCGAACGCGATCGCGAAGGCCTGCGAGAAGGAGGGCATCCAGCCCGCCGATCTCGACCTGGTCGAGATCAACGAGGCGTTCGCGGCGGTCGGCATCGTGTCCACCCGCAAGCTGGGCATCGACGAGGACAAGGTCAACGTCGACGGCGGCGCCATCGCGCTCGGTCACCCGATCGGGATGTCCGGGGCCCGGATCGCGCTGCACCTGGCGCTCGCGCTCAGGTCCCGCGGCGGCGGTGTCGGCGCGGCCGCGCTGTGCGGCGGCGGCGGCCAGGGTGACGCCCTGATCATCCGCGTGCCGAAGCCCTGATCCCTGTGTGACGATCGTCGGCCCCCGCCGTGGCGGGGGCCGACGCATGTCCCCGCTGGAGGAACCGATCGTGCCCGGACCGCCGGACCCCCACGAGCTCGTCGAGCGGGCGCGCGCCGGTCAGCAGCTCGCCGTCGCCCGGCTGATCTCGATGGTGGAGAACGCCGGGCCGCAGCTGCGTGCGGTGTCCGCCGCCCTGACCCCGCACACCGGCGGGGCCCACGTCGTCGGGCTGACCGGATCGCCCGGCGTCGGGAAGTCGACCAGCACCTCGGCGCTGGTCAGCGAGCTCCGGGCCCGGGACCGCCGGGTCGGCGTGCTCGCGGTGGACCCGTCGTCGCCGTTCAGCGGGGGCGCACTGCTCGGCGACCGGGTGCGGATGGGGGAGCACGCCGACGACGACGGCGTCTTCATCCGGTCGATGGCCACCCGCGGGCACCTCGGCGGGCTGTCCTGGGCGACGCCGCAGGCCCTGCGGGTGCTCGACGCCGCGGGCTGCGACGTGATCCTGATCGAGACCGTCGGGGTCGGGCAGTCCGAGGTGGAGATCGTCGGACTGGCCGACAGCACCGTGGTGCTGATGGCGCCGGGGATGGGTGACGGCATCCAGGCGGCGAAGGCCGGGATCCTGGAGATCGGTGACGTCTTCGTGGTCAACAAGGCCGACCGGGAGGGCGCCCGGCGGACCGTGCGCGAGCTCCGCAACATGCTGCACCTGCGCGACCACGGCGGCACCGACGCCTGGGAGGCGCCGGTGCTGATGACCGTCGCCTCCCGCTCAGAGGGGATCGGCGCGCTCGCCGACGCCCTCGACGACCACCTGGCCTGGGCGGGCAAGTCCGGCGAGCGGGACCGGCGCCGGCACGAGCGGGTCCGGCGCGAGATCGAGGCGATCGGGATGGAGCAGGTGCGCGCGCGGATGGAACGGGTGCGCGGCGGGGACGCGCTGGAGGCACTGACCGGGCGGGTGCTGGCCGGTGAGCTGGACCCGTGGGCGGCTGCGGACGAGCTGCTCGGCCAGTCGGGCTGAGCCGGGCCGGGCCGGGCTGCCCGCTCGGTCCGCCGGCACGGGTTGTGCCCGGCCCGCTCACCGGCCGAGCCGGGCGAGCACCGCGAGCGCGCGGGCCGATCCGGCACGCAGCGCGAGCCGGCGAGCCCGTGCGGCCGCGCCGGTGGCCTCCCCGGCGCGCCCGGCCCGGTGCGCGACGACCGCCTCCTGCAGGGCCTCCTCCAGCCGGTCGCGCAGCGGGACCCCGGCGGCCGCGCCTGCCGGGTGACCGTCGAGCTCCACGGTGACCGGGAGGGGCGCCGGGTACCGCTCCACCTCCGGCCCGTCCGCCGGATCCCCGCGATCCCCGCCGTCCTCGCTGTCGAGCTCGGTGCGCAGGCGCTCGCGGCGCCGCGCCGCCCGCTCGGCGGTGCCGCGGTCGCCCGCCCGGTGCGCGGCCCCGGCGGCGACGCCGTAGGCGATCCAGGCACGGTCCGGTGCATCGCGGTCGCGTTCCTGCTCGCCCGTCAGCAGCGCGGCGCCCGCGAGCAGCTCGGCCAGCACGCGCTCGCGATCCGGGTGCACGCAGTGCTCCAGCAGGTCGCGCAGCTGCTCGACGAGCGCGGCGAGCGGGCCGTGCGCCGCCGCGGTGCCGAGCCGGGCGTCGAGCGCGACGATCGTGCGCAGCTGCTCGCGCAGCAGCCCGAGCTCGGTGTCGCCGAGCGCCGCGGCCCGGTCCAGTGCGGCGCGCAGCCGGTCGCCCGGCCCGGTCGCGCCACCCGTCCGAGCGGCCCCGGCCGTCCCGCCGTGGCCGGCCGGGGCGGCGGGCTCAAGGCCGAGCCCGGCGGGGGTGCTCCCGTAGAGCTCGGCCAGCAGCGCCCGCTGGCCGGGGGCCGGGGTCGCGTGCCCGTTCTCCCAGCGGGACAGCTGGGTCTTGAGGCTCCCCGGCCGGGCCGATCCGCCCCCGGCACGCTCGGCGAGCCGGGCCAGCTCCCGGGCCGCGTGGGCCTGCGACCAGCCGCGGTCCAGGCGAGCAGCGCGCAGGAAGGGGGGCCCGCCGCGCTCCCGATCGCCGCCCATCCCGTCCCCGACGTCCACCGGCCCGATTCTGTCGGGGTGCCGCGCTAGCGTCAACGCCGTTGCCGCAACAGGGCGTCAACGGCGGCGCGCGGCGCAGGTGGTGCTCCGGCACCTGCGGCAGGTGCGTCGGCACGGGGATCGGGAGTGTGCGGCATGGACCTGGTCGACTACGTCTCCTGCGTGGTGCTCGCCGGTGCGTCCGGTGCGGTCGCGGGATGGGCGACGGTGCGGCGGATGCTCCGGTCGCCGTCGCTCTGGCGCAGGCGGGGCATGCGGAGCTGGCCCGGGTACGGGCACGGGCTGCCCCCGCCGTCCCGGCGGCGGCGCCGCGGGGGCCGGGGATGAGCGGCCGGCGGCCGGGATCAGTCGAAGTCGCCTGCCGCGCGGCGGACGGTGCGCAGCAGTGCGGTGAGCCGGTCCTGGTCGGCGTCGTCGAGGCCGCCGAGGCCGAACTCGATGGCGGTCACCGCGGCGGTGGCCTTCGCCAGCCGGGCCCGGCCCTCGGTGGTCAGCTCGACCAGCGTCGCCCGGCGGTCGGTCGGGTGCGGGAGCCTGCGGACCAGGCCGTCGCCCTGCAGCCGGTCGACGATGTTGGTGACGCTGGTCGGGTGCAGCTGCAGCCGCTCGCCCATCACCCGCATCGGCAGGCTGCCGCGCCGGGCGAAGTCGAGCAGCACCAGTGCCTCGTAGCGGGCGAAGGTGAGCCCGAGCGGCCGGAGCGCACCGTCCACCTCGGAGAGCAGGATCTGCTGCACCCGCATGACGCTGGTGACCGCGGCCATGGTCCGGGACGGGCCGATCCGCTCCTCCCACAGGTCGGCGGCGCGCTGGATCGGGTCGAAGGGGAGCGACCCGCGAGATGCCATGGCGAGACGCTAGCAAGTGGACCCGGGCCACCCGGCGATCATGCGCGGTGGCATCCCGTGTCGGCGTGGCACTGTGGCGGCATGCTCTTCGCGTTCAGCATCGCACCGTCCGGTTCCGAGTCCGGGGACGGCGGGGTCAGCGCCGCGGTCGCCGAGGCGGTGCGGGTGGTCCGGGAGTCCGGGCTGCCCAACGAGACCACGTCGATGTTCACCACGATCGAGTCGGAGACCTGGGACGAGGGGATGGCCGTGGTCAAGCGGGCCGTCGAGGCGGTCTCCGCCGTGTCGCCGCGGGTCAGCCTGGTGCTCAAGGCCGACATCCGGCCCGGGCACACCGGCCAGCTGCGGGCGAAGGTGGAGCGGGTCGAACAGCACCTGCGCGGGGAAGAGGCGTGAGCGGCGGGCCCGACGCCCCGGGCCGGGGCGTGAGCGGCGGGCCCGGCGGCCCGGATCCGGCCGGGGCGCCCCCGCCGGGGACGGCGCGGGTGGTGCTCGTGCACGGGGCATGGCACCGCGGCTCCTCGTGGGCGCCGGTCACCGCCGCGCTGGAGCGGAGCGGGGTGCCGGTGTCCGCGCCGGACCTGCCGGCCGACAGCGGCGGGTACGACGACCAGGTCGCCGCGGTGCTCGCGGCGGCGGGCGCCGGCGCGGCCGCGCGGCCCGGCCCGGGCGGCGGGCCGGATGCGGCGGCGGGCTCCGATCCCGCCGGGGAGCCGGTGGTGCTCGTCGGTCACTCGCTGGGCGGGCTGGCGGCGACCGTGGCCGCGGCCCGGCTGGGCGCCGCCCGGGTCCGGGCGCTGGTGCTGGTCGCCGCGCTCGTCCCCGAGCCGGGCCGCCCGCAGCTGGAGCGGTTGAGATCGGAGGGCGACCTGATGGTGCCCGGCTACGACGACGGGATCCGCCGCGGCGACGGTCCGGTCACCTTCTGGCCGGACGCGTCGACGGTCGCGGCAGGTCTCTACCGGGGTGTCGCCGACGAGCTCGCCGCACGGACCGGGGCGGCGGGCGAGCAGCTGGTCGCCGAGGCGGCGGACCGGCTGCGGCCGCAGGACTGGAGCCTGCTGCGGGAGCCGTGCCCGATCGAGGAGTGGCCCGCGGTCCGCACGGTGTCGGTGGTCTGTGCGGACGACCGCGTGGTCGATCCGGCGGGCGGCCGCCGGGAGGCGGCGCGGGTCGGTGCGGAGCTCGTCGAGCTCCCCGGCGGCCACTTCCCGATGCTCACCCGGCCGGCCGCGCTCGCCGGGCTGCTCGCCGATCTCGCGGTGGGGACCGCGCTCCCGGCCCGGAGCTGATCCCCGGCCGCCGTGCCCGCCCCGGACACGACGACGGCCGGTGACGGGGACCCGTCACCGGCCGTTCGTACCGGCCGCGACCGCTGCCGGTCGCGGTGGTGCTGCCGTGTTCGTCAGGCGATGAGGCTGGTGAAGTGGTACACGCCGATCAGGATCGCCACGAAGCTGACCACCATGCCGATCTGGCCCAGCTTGGCGGTGGCCGGCTGGCGGAACGCCAGGAAGCCGACGACCAGACCGGCGGCCCCCAGGATCCAGGCGAACAGCGGCACCAGGAACCCGGCGATCACGGCGAGGGCGCCCAGCGCCAGCGACACGTAGGCGAGGGTCGGCTTGGCAGCGGTCTGAACGTTGCTCATCTTCTGGGATTCCTCCGTCGCGGCCGGCATCGGTCCGGCGTTCTCGCTCGTCTTCTCGGGGGGCGCACCGGATCGGCGCCGCGGATCTCGCCGCCGATCCCGATGACGCAGGCCCTCGGTGACGCAGGGTCACCGTCGAGGCCCTGCACGGGGTTCAACGAGCGAGCGGAGCCGGTGATGCTCCGCCGGTCCGGTGATCGTGAACCGTCCGTGCGCGGCCGCTGCCGCTGCGTGGTCCGGCGGCCACCGGGGCGGCGGGCCGCCGACAGCGACCGGGTGGGCCGCCGACAGCGACCGGGGCGGGACGCCGGCGGCGCCCGGGGCGGGATGCCGGCGGCTGCCGGGGCGGACCGCCGGCCGGGACCGCACCGGTACGCCGCGGGGACCGGCGGGGTGTGTCACGGCCGACACGCGTCCGTGCCAGGATGGACGGCGTGTCTCGTCCAGATCCTCGTCAGACGGCCCAGCGTGCGGCGATGTCCTCCGCGATGGCCGGAGCGGTCGACCTCTCGGGCCTGAAGGCGCGCGCCGACGCGGCCAACAAGCCGACACCGTCCGGAGCAGGTCCCGGCGGGCCCGGCGCGGCCGGTGGCGGCTGGGTGGTCGAGGCCACCGAGCAGGGCTTCCAGAACGAGGTCCTGGAGCCGTCGCTGCAGGTCCCGGTCGTCGTCGAGCTGTGGGCCAGCCGCTACCCGCGCGAGGAGCAGCTGTCCGCCGAGCTCGAGCGGCTGGCGTCCACCGGTGGCGGCGCCTGGCTCCTGGCCCGGGTGGACATCGACACGCAGCCCCGGGTCGCGCAGGCGTTCGGCGTCCAGCAGGTCCCGATGCTGGTGGTCCTGGTCGGCGGTCAGCCGGTGGACGCCGTCAACGGCGCGATCCCGGACGACCGGGCCGCCGAGTGGGTCCGCTCGCTGCTCGACGCGCTGCGCGAGCGGATGCCCGCGATCGCCGAGGGCGAGCGCCGGGCGGCGGAGGCCACCGGCGAGCCCGCGGAGCAGGAGGAGGCGGAGGACCCCCGGTTCACCGCCGCCGAGGACGCGCTCGAGCAGGGCGACTACGCCGCCGCCGAGGCGGCCTACCAGGCCATCCTGGATGCCGAGCCGGCCAACGAGCAGGCCGCGGCCGCGCTCGCCCAGGTGAAGTTCCTGGCCCGCGCCGAGCAGGCCGACCCGAGTGCGATCGAGCGCGCCGACGCGAACCCGGATGACGTCGACGCGCAGCTCGCGGCGGCCGACGCCGAGATGGCCGCGGACCGCGTCGAGGCCGCGTTCGGCCGGCTGGTGAACACGGTGTCCCGCACCGGTGGCGAGGACCGTGACCGGGCCCGCGCGCACCTGGTCGGCCTGTTCGAGCTCTTCCCGGCCGACGACCCGCGGGTCAGCACCGCACGCCGCGCGCTGGGCAGGGCCCTGTTCTGAGTCCGTCCCGGACCTGACACGGGGCCCGCTGTGACCCGACTGCACCGGCTGGTCCGCCGGGCCGCCCCGGCCGTCACCGCCGTCGCGCTGCTGACCGCGGCGCTGCTGCTCGCGTTCGGACCGCCGCCGCTGCTGCGGTGGATCCCGCATCCGGACGTCGCGGGTATGCACGTCGACTTCGACACCTTCTGGCACTCGGCGCGTGCGCTGGTCGAGTACGGGCCGGGCAGCTCGGTCATCTACGACACCGGCGCCCGGCTGCACAACCTCAATCCGCCGCTGCTCAGCGTCCTGCTGGCGCCGCTGGGGGCGCTCGACGCGCTGACCGGCTACCGGATCCTGACGGTCTGCTCGGTGCTGCTCGTGGCCGGTTCGGTCGTCGCGGCCGGCCGGGAGCTGCGCCTCGGCCCCGGCTGGACGCTGCTGGGGCTGGGCGCGGTGCTGGCGTCGTCGCCGCTGCACGGGACGCTGCTGCTCGGCCAGATCTATCCGCTGCTGCTGGCCGGGATCACCGCGGGCTGGATCGCCGAGCGCCGCGGGCATCCGGTCGCCGCGGCGGTGCTGTACGGGATCACGGTGGCGCTCAAGCCGTCCCTGGCGCCGTTGCTGCTGCTCGCGGCGGCCCAGCGGCGGTGGCGGCCGTTCGCCGCGGGCGTCGGGGCGGCCGCGGTCGCGACCCTGGTGGGCGTGGCGGTCGCCGGCTGGTCGACGGCGTGGCAGTGGCTGACGATGGCGCTGGCCGAGCCGGTCGGCCCGACCCTGGACAACGCCTCGCTGCCCGGCCTGGCGCTGCGCTGGGGGCTCCCGGCCGCCGTCGGGACGGTGCTGGGGGCGGCGCTGCTGCTCGGGACCCTCGCGCACTACGCGCGGCGCACCGCCCGGTACGGGTCCGGGCTCGTCGCGGGCACCGATCCCGGCGGGACGGCGCCGTTCGCGGTGCTGGCCACCGGCCTGCTCGCGGCGCCCATCTCCTGGCACAACTACCTGCTGCTGCTCTGGCCCGGTCTGCTCGCGCTGGCCGCGTCCGGACGGCCGGGGGACACCCGGCGACGGGTGGTGGCGGCCCTGTTCGCGCTGGCCGTGATCCCGGTCGCCTGGGGCGACCTGTGGGCCGACGGCTTCCCGCTCAGCCCGCTGGGCCGCGCGCTCTACACCGCGGTGCTGCTGGCGGCCTGGTGGGCGTTGCTGCGGCCGGCGACCGGCCCGGTGCCGCCCGGGAGCGCGCCGGTGTCGCGGCCGGACCGTCGCCCCGGGGCCGCGGGGGAGCCGGTGCGACCGGGCGCCTGAGCCCGGACCGTTGGTGGACCGTTCACCGATCCGATCCGCCGTGAAACGGCGTTGTGTTCCGTTCTGCGGAAGAGGCGACCCCTCCTTACGGTGAGGTCTTGTAAAGCTCCTTGCTACCAAGCGCGAGGACGCGCGGCCGGACGTCGGCATCCGGCGGATCGAACGATCCGCCGGATGCGCGGACGGACGGCACCGGAAGGAGGAACGTGGCCCGAGTGTGGGTGGACGTCGATCGGCTCCCCGAGCCGACGGCCTGGGTCCCCTGGCGGCCCGACGACGACGCGGCCGGAGCGCCGGCGCCCGCGGGTGCGCCCCGTGCCCCGCAGCACGCAGGTACCGAGGACCACCGCGCACCGGACGCCGCGGTCCCGGCCGAGCGGGCCGCGGGCGGCGCGCCGTGCCGGTGCCCGGCCTGCCGCTAGAACCGTGCCGGTGCGCGGGGGTTACCGGTAGGGACCGGGCCGGTGTGCGGGGCCGCCGGTGGGGACTGCGCTGGTGCGCGAGGGCTGCCGGTGGGGACCGTGCCGGTGCCCGGGGCCGGCGGTGAGGATCGTGCCGGTGCCCGGGCCGCCGGTGGAGGGGATCAGTCGGCTGACGACGTGCCGGTGTCCGACCGGCCGGTCCCGGAGCTCCCGGTCACGAAGGACCCGTTGCGCACCGCGCGCGCCCCGATCGTCCCGGGCGCCGGGGCCACGCTCTCCGACACCGAGCCGGAGCTGTCGGAGCCCTCGGCACGGCGCGAGTCGTCGGAGCTGAAAGTGCCTTCGGTGCCGGGCGGATCGTCGGAGCCGCCGAGGGGGCCGTCGCCGCGCGCACCCGTGGAGAGGTCCGGGCTGTCGGCAGCGAGCGGGCTGTCGGCAGCGGGAGAGCCCTCGGTGCCGGGCGTGCCGAGCGAGCCGGCGGCGCTGTGGGCGCCGTTGGTCGCCCCGGCCCCGGTGGCTCCGGCTCCGGTCGCTCCGGCTCCGGTCGCCCCGGCCCCGGTGGCCCCGTTCCACGGCCCCGACCGCACCGGATCCGGCGCAGCGGCCCGGTAGCCGTCGTCCGGGGTCGCGGGGGCGTCGACGTCGGTGGTCTCCGGCTCGTCGGGCAGCTCACCCGCCGGCAGCGGCGGCGGCACCGATCCGGACACCGCGGCCGGGGCCGAGGTCACCGGCCCGCCGGTCTGCTCCGGCACCACCCACAGCACGCCCGACGGCGGCAGCTGCAGCACCGCCGACGCCGGCTGGCCGTGCCACATCTGCTGCTCGGCCCGCACCCGGCCCAGGTTGCCCACCCCGGACCCGCCGTAGCTGGACGCGTCGGTGTTCACCAGCTCGGTCCAGTTCCCGGCGAACGGCAGCCCGACCCGGTAGTCCTGCCGCGGGGCGCCGGCGAAGTTCGCGATGCAGGCCAGCACGGTGGGCCGGCCGTCGGCGTCGACGCCGTGCCGCAGGAACGAGAAGACGTTGCCGGTCGCGTCGTTGGCGTCGATCCAGGAGAAGCCCTCCGGCGTGGTGTCGTGCGACCACAGCGCGGAGTGCCCCCGGTAGGCCCGGTTCAGGTCGCCGACCAGTGCGGTGATGCCGCCGTGCAGCGGATCGGTCTCCTGCAGGTGCCAGTCCAGCGAGCGCTGCTCGGACCACTCCCGGGGCTGGCCGAACTCGCCGCCCATGAACAGCAGCTGCTTGCCCGGGTGCGCCCACATGTAGGCGAGCAGGGCGCGGACGCCGGCCGCCTTCTTCCAGTCGTCCCCGGGCATCCGGGTCCACAGCGAGCCCTTGCCGTGCACGACCTCGTCGTGGCTGATCGGCAGCACGTAGTTCTCGCTGAACGCGTACATCAGCGAGAACGTCATCTGGTTGTGGTGGTAGCTGCGGTGGATCGGGTCACGCCCGGTGTAGTCGAGCGTGTCGTGCATCCAGCCCATGTTCCACTTCAGGCCGAAGCCCAGGCCGCCCATGTAGGTGGGGCGGGTGACGCCGGGCCAGGCGGTGGACTCCTCGGCGATCGTGACGACGCCGGGGTGCTCCCGGTAGACGGTGGCGTTCATCTCCTGCAGGAAGGCCACCGCGTCCAGGTTCTCCCGGCCGCCGTGCACGTTCGGCAGCCACTGGCCGTCGGCCCGGGAGTAGTCCAGGTAGAGCATCGAGGCGACCGCGTCCACCCGCAGGCCGTCGATGTGGAACGACTCCAGCCAGTACAGCGCGTTCGCGACGAGGAAGTTGCGCACCTCGTTGCGGCCGAAGTCGAACACCAGGGTGCCCCAGTCCGGCTGCTCGCCGCGGCGCGGATCGGCGTGCTCGTAGCAGGCGGTGCCGTCGAACTTGGCGAGCGCCCATTCGTCGCGCGGGAAGTGCGCGGGCACCCAGTCGACGATGACGCCGTACCCGGCCCGGTGCAGCCGGTCGACGAACCAGCGGAAGTCGTCCGGGGTGCCGAACCGCGAGGTCGGCGCGTAGTACGAGGTGACCTGGTAGCCCCAGGACCCGCCGAACGGGTGCTCGGCCACCGGCAGCAGCTCGACGTGGGTGAACCCGGTGGTGTCCAGGTAGGCGACCAGCCGCTCGGCGATCTCCCGGTAGTCCAGGCCCGGGATCCACGAGCCGAGGTGCAGCTCGTAGACGCTCATCGGCTCCTGGTGCGGCCTGCGGTCCGCGCGCGCCGCCATCCACTCCTGGTCGCCCCACTCGTGCACCGGCGTGGTGACGACGGAGGCGGTCTGCGGCGGGATCTCGGTCGCGTACGCCATCGGGTCGGCCTTGTCCCGCCAGCGCCCGTCCGGGCCGAGCACCCGGAACTTGTAGCGGGCACCGACCCCGACGCCGGGCAGGAAGATCTCCCAGATGCCCGAGCCGCCCAGCGACCGCATCGGCAGCGTCCAGCCGGCCCAGCCGTCGAAGTCGCCGGTCACCCGCACGCCGCCGGCGTTCGGTGCCCAGACGGCGAAGCTGGTGCCGGCCACCGGGCCGGACGCGGTGTCGTACTCGCGCACGTGCGCGCCGAGCACGTCCCACAGCCGCTCGTGGCGTCCCTCGCCGATCAGGTGCAGGTCCATCTCGCCGAGCGTGGGCAGCCAGCGGTACGGGTCGTCGACGATCCGCTCGGCGGCCGGGTCGTCGCCGTGCCGCACGAGCAGCCGGTAGTCGCCGCCGGAACCGGGGACGACCCCGGAGAACAGCCCGGCGTCGTGCACCCGCTCCAGCTCGTGGGCCAGCTCGCGCTCACCGTTCGGCAGCACGGCCACCGAGGTGGCGTGCGGCTGCAGCACCCGGATCACCGTGCCGTCGGCGTGCGGGTGTGCGCCCAGCACCGAGTGCGGGTCGTGGTGGGCCCCGCCCAGCAACCGGTCGATCGTCGCCCGGTCCGGCACGTGCGTCTCCTCCGTCGCCCGCGCCGCCGGGGTCGCTCGCGTCGCTCGCATCTCTTCGGAGGTCACCTGCGGAACCGTACTGGCCTTCGGCAGGAGCCGCCGACCGCGGGGACCCACCGTTGCCCGATCGCAGTGCGGCCGCCTGCGCACGGCGTCAGCGGGGCCCTCCGGCCGGGTGACGCCGACGGGTGACGGTGTCCGTCAGCAGACCCAGCAAGGCGGCCGCGGCGGCGTCCCAGGTCTGCGTCCGGGCGCGCTCCCGCACCGCGTCCGAGCGCTCCGGCCAGCACCCGGCCAGCGAGCGGACGGCGGCGGCGAAACCGGCCGGATCGTCCGGATCGGCGAACAGCCCGGCGTCGCCCGCGACCTCCCGGAAGGCCGCGATGTCGGAGACGACGACCGGGCAGCCGCGGGCCATCGCCTCCAGCACGGGCAGCCCGAAGCCCTCGTCCCGGGAGGCGGACACCAGCGCCGTCGCACCGTCCAGCAGCGCCCGGTAGCCGGCGTCGTCGACACCGTCGTGGAACACCGGGCGGTTCGGGGCGGCCAGCCGGACCAGCTCCTCGCGCACCCCGGGCGGGACCGGCGAGACCAGGTGCAGCTCGTGGTCGTCGAGCAGGGCCGCGGCCCGGGCCAGCGTCGCCACGTTCTTGTACGGCATGAACGACCCGGCGTAGACGATCCGGTTGCCCGCCGGCCGGGTGCGCCGCGGCGTGCCGTCGGGGAGATGGAAGTCGGTGGCGTCCGGGACGACGGCGACCGGCCGCCGGGTGAGCCGGTGCGCGCCGACCAGATCGCCGGTCGCCCGGGACACCACGGCGACCGCGTCGGCCCCGGCCAGCAGCAGCCGCTGCGGCCACCAGGACAGGTGGTAGCCGCGCCACAGCGCGCGGACCGGCGCGGCCAGCCACGGCGGCGGCGTCCGGTGCCGGTAGTAGATGAGGTCGTGCACGGTCAGCACGACGGCGTAGCGCCGCCCGAGCGTGCCCATCGTCTGCATCGGGGAGAACACCACGGTGTCCGGATCGGCGGGTGCACCGCCCGCGCCGCCGAGCAGCCGGTTCACCCGCCGGGCGACGAACGGCTCGCCGGGCCCGGTGGGTGCGGGCAGGGTGTGCGCCGGCCGGTCCGGCAGTCCGTCGCGCTGCAGCGGGTCGGACACCAGCAGCTCGACCGGGTGCAGCCGGTCCAGCGCCCGGACCAGGCCGGTGGTGTAGCGGCCGATCCCGTCCGGCGTGCCGGGCCGGATGTAGCGGCAGTCGACGAGGATCCTCACCGGGGCGATCCGGGGAGCCCGCCGAGGAACCCGGTGATCTCCCGGGCCGCCCACGCCGGGGCCTCGTAGTGCACCAGGTGCCCGGTGCGCGGCAGCAGGACCAGCCGGGCGTCCGGGAACGCGGCGGCGAGCGCGTGCTGCCCGGCGACCGGCGCGACCCGGTCCCGGGCGCCGGCGAGCAGCAGCACCGGGGAGGTCACCCGCGGCGCCCAGGACCGCGCCGAGCCGGAGCCGGCCGCCCGGAACGCCTCCAGCAGCGACCGGACGTCGGCGAAGGTGCCGAACCGGGCCCGGTGCTCGTCGGCGATCCAGTGCCGCAGCAGCGGATCGGTGGTGGTGGCCATGGTGGCCGTCGCGGCGTCGGCGAGCAGCCGGTGCCGCAGGACCCCGTCGAGCCGCAGCCGGGCGGCGCCCTCGTGCAGCAGCGCGGTCAGCCGGGTCCCGGCGCCGGTCACCCCGCCCGCCGCGGAGGCGGGCTCGGCGATCGGGTTGAGGAGCACCAGCGCGCGCGGTGCCGCGGTGGCGGCGGTGGCGGTCGCCACGACCGAGCCGAACGAGTGGCCGAGCAGCGCCGCGCCCGGCCCGAGATCGCGCAGCAGCGCGGCCGCCCAGCGGGCGTACCCGGCGACGTCGTGCGCGCGGTCGGTGAACGGCGGCGACGCGCCGAATCCGGGCAGGTCCGGTACGACGACCCGGAGGCCGGGCAGCCGCGCCGCCAGCGGTGCCAGCCCGTGATGGCTGCCGCGCAGCCCGTGCAGCGCCAGCAGCGGCGGCGCCGCCGGGTCGCCGACGGTGTGCACGACGGTCCGGGCGCCGTCGACGGTGCGCTCGGCGCGCCCGGTGCGCGGCGCCCCCACCCGGAGGGCGGCGGTCACCGCCGGGATCCGGTGCGCCGGTCGGCGGTGTGGCGGACCGGCCGCGGGCCGACGATCGGGGCGGCCCGGGAGCGGTACAGCACCTCGAACGCGTCGAGGGTGGCGTCCATCCCGTGCTCGCCGGCGATCCGCAGGCTGGCCTCGCCCATCGACGCGGCGCCGGCCGGGTCGCCGAGCACCCGGACCAGCCGCTCGGCCAGCGCGGGCACGTCGCCGTGCGGGTAGCGGAAGCCGTTCTCGCCCTGCCGCGCCAGGTGCGGCAGCGCGCCGGCGTCGACCGCGACGACCGGCTTCCCGGTCGCCATCGCCTCCAGCGTGACCAGGCTCTGCAGCTCCGCGGTGCCCGCGTTGACGAACACGTCCAGCGCGGCGTAGACGTCCGGGATCTCCTCGTCGGTGATCCGCCCGGTGAAGACGACGGCGTGCCCGACCCCGGCGGCGCGCGCCGCGGCGTGCAGCCGCATCCGCTCCTCCCCGTCACCGACGACGACCAGGCGCGCCTCCGGCAGCGTCTCCCGGACCAGCGGCAGCGCCCGGACCAGCTCGTCGACGTGCTTCTCCCGGTCCAGCCGCCCGACGAACCCGGCGACCGGGGCGGACCCCGGGATGCCGTGGCGGATCCGGAACGCCGTCCCGCGGCCCTCGGTGTCCGGCCGGAACCGGGACAGGTCCAGGCCGTTCGACACCGGCATCACCGGCCCCGGCACCCCGTTGCGCTCGGCGAGCGCCGCGGCCAGCGGGGTGGGGGCGGTGACCAGGCCGGCCCGGGCGAGCACCCGCGCCGCGTCCCGCCAGAACAGCTTCTTCAGCTGCGCCGGTGGCAGGTGCAGGAAGCTGATCGCGGGCAGGATGTTCTCCGGGATCATGTGCGTCGTCGCCACCGTGGGGATGCCCAGCTCCTGCGCCGCGGCCAGCAGGGCCCGGCCGAGGATCATGTGGCTCTGCACGTGCACCACGTCCGGCCGGACCCGGGTCAGCAGCCTGCGGGCGGTGTGCCGCAGGGCGAGCGGGACGCAGAGCCGGAAGTCGGGCGGTTTCGGCACCGGGAACGAGCGGATCCGGTGCTCGGTCAGCGGCCCCACCTTCCGGGCGGGCCGGCTGCGCAGGCCGCGGGCGGGTGCCACGACGTGCACGTCGTGCCCGCGCCCGGCCAGCCCGGCGGCCAGCCGGCGGGCGGCGTAGGAGGCCCCGTTGACGTCCGGGACCCAGGTGTCGGCCCCGATCAGGACGCGCACACGTTCTCCTTCCGCGAGGTCGTGGCGCGCACCCACAGTGCGCGCCCGGCCACCAGCCCGAGGCCGACGCCGAGCCCGGCCACCACCAGGATCCACGGCCGGTCCGCCAGCTCGGCGGCGAGCCGGCCGCCGACCGCCCAGCCGATCCCGACCAGCAGCGCTGCCCGGACCACGGTGGCGGGGACGACCCAGGCCAGGAACCGGCGGTAGGACACCCCCGCCAGGCCGGTGGCCAGGAACGCGGGGATGGCTCCGACGTCGACCAGTTTCGCCCCCAGCACCACGTGCCCGAGATTGTCCCCCACCCGTTCCCGCAGCATCTCCCAGCGTCCGCCGGTCAGTCCCAGCTTCACCAGGACGGGTGCCACCCGGGGCCGTCGGCCGGCCCGGCCGAGCAGGTGGAGCGCGGTGTCGGCGACGACGTCGGCGACGACGGCGACCAGCAGCACGGTCCACCAGTCGAGGATCCCGGCACCGGCGAGCGAGCCGGCCACCACGGTGACGACCGGCCCCTCCAGGAACACGCCGAGAGCGAGCACCGCGAGGGTCAGGGCGAGCGTGCCCGGCCCGGGTGCGAGCATCAGCCCCAGCACGTCGTCCACGCCCGGGATCATCGGGTCGCCCGGCGTCGTCGTCTCATCGCAGTGTTCCTCCTCTTCGGAGGATTCCACGATCCCGCGACCGTCCGCCCGGGACGTCGGGCGTTGCCCGGGAGACGGGTTCGGGAAGGTCCGGTGGCTACCGGGTTACACCCCCGGCCCGGACGTGGTACGTGCGATCGCGGTCAGCGGGATCGGCAGCCAGGTCGGGCGGCTGCGCGTCTCGTAGAGCACCTGGTAGACGGCCTTGTCCAGTTCGAACGCGCGCAGCAGCGCGGTCTGCGCGCGCGGGTCGGTGCCCGTGCGCGCGGCGTAACCGGCGCAGAAGGCGTCCCGGTTGGCGGTCGACCAGGTGTGTGCCGCACGGGACTCCGGAGTGTCCGAACCGAGACCTGCGCCGGGCGTGTCGGAGCTGGAGAGCAGGTGGTGGAAGGCCGCGTACTCGAAGGAGAACAGCATCCCGACGACGTCGCGCACCGCGGCGTCCGGTGCCCGCCGCTCGGCCGGGGTGGCAGCCGGCTCGCCCTCGAAGTCGATGATCAGCCAGCCGCCGCCGGGGGTGCGCAGGGTCTGGCCGAGGTGCAGGTCGCCGTGCACCCGCTGGACGGCGACCGGCTCGCCGAGCGCGGCCACCTCGTCGTAGACGGCCCGGATCGCGGGCACCTGCGGGGCGAGGACCGGGACCTGGGCGGCGACCGTCTCCAGCCGGGACGTCCAGTAGCCGGCCATCGCGACCGGATCGGCCTCGCCGGCGCCGAGCTCGTCGCGCAGCGCCAGGTGCACGTCGGCGAGCGCGCCGCCGAGCGCGCGGGCGTCGTCGGTGAAGTCCCGCCCGTCCCGGACGGCGTGCACGGCGCGCTCCCAGCCGTCCTGCGATCCGGCGGCGAACTCCTGCAGCAGGCCGTAGGTGGCGGGCAGGCCGTCGAGGGTGCCCTCGATCGCGCCCTGCAGCGCGGCGACCGCGCCGACCCCGGCCGAGCGCAGCGCGCGGTGCAGCTCCAGATCGGGGTTCAGGCCGGGGGAGAGCCGCCGGTAGAACTTGAGGATGGACCGCTCGCCCCAGCGGACCGAGGTGTTGGACTGCTCGGCGTCGACGACGGTGCCGGTCTCGGCGGTGGGCAGCGCGGCGCCGGGCTCGGGCACGAACGCGAGCCCGTCCACGGTGCGGCCGGCGGCGATCGCGTCGAGCAGCCAGCCGGTGACGGCCGGATCGTGCAGCCCGTCGTAGAGCAGCACGCCGTCCAGCTCGCCGATCACCGCCGCGGCGGGGCCGCCGCCGGCGCGCCGGGCGAGGTGCAGCTGGTAGTGCCGGTCCGGCCCGTCGGCGAAGGAGACCGCGAGCACCAGCACGTCGAGCCCGAGCAGCCCGGCCGGTGCCGGCAGCGCGGTCCGGGCGGCGATCCGGACCGCCTGCAGCGGCCTGCCCTTCTCGGCGAACCAGCGCCGCCCCGGCAGCCAGCCCCGGAGCAGCTCGGGGAGCGCCGTGAGGTGGTCGGATGCTCCGGTCGGGCCCACGCGTCGTCCCCCTCCCGCCGGAGCGCACGCCCGGCTGTGGTCTCGCTGCGGCACCGTGCGTACCGGCACGTTCCGCGTCCGCCGAACCCTAACCGTGGGCGGCGGTCCGGGCCGGGTGTGCACCCGACCCACTGGTACTGTCCGTTGCGGATGGACCACCCGTCGTCACGGGCGGTCACCGAGCCCCTCTCCCGGGCAGCCCCGTGCCCGGAAACCCATACTGATCCCGGTGCCCCGTGGGCCCGTGGCGGACCGGCACGTTCCGGCACCGTCCGGTCCGTGGTCGCCGTGCCCGGCCGTGCGAGGCCGGGTGCGCGCGGGCACCGACGAGCCCCGACAGCGACCCGGAGGACCGGCGGCGTGAGCGAGCGAGAGCCGATGGCCGAGGACACTGCGACCTCCGGGGTCTCCGGCGAGGAACCCGCCCCGCAGCCGCCGGACGTCAACTTCGCCGAGTACTTCCACGAGGCCCGCCCGCGGACGCTGCGCCACCGCGCCCGGGTCCGGTCGACGGTGCGCCGCCGCTCGGTCGCCCAGGACGGCCCCGCGTCGGGCGAGAACCCGGTGTACGTGTCCTGGCTGCTCGCGCAGTCGATGCTCGGGCACGCCGACGAGCTGGCCCGGCAGTTCTCCGGGCAGGGCTCGATGTGGCAGAACCCGTTCGCCAGCCCCGGCCCGCGGCACGCCGTGGAGACCGCGTCGGTCTGGTTCACCGCCTACCCGATCTCGCTGATCACCCGGCCCGGCGTGTCCTTCCTCGGCGCGCTCGGCGACGAGGAGCTGTGGCAGGCGTTCGAGACGATCGGCATCGAGGGCGTGCACACCGGGCCGGTGAAGCGGGCGGGCGGACTGTCCGGCTGGCAGCCCACCCCGAGCGTCGACGGGCACTTCGACCGGATCTCCAACGAGATCGATCCGGTGTTCGGCACCGAGGACGAGTTCCGCGGCATGTGCGCCACCGCCACCTGGCACGGCGGCACGATCATCGACGACGTCGTGCCCGGGCACACCGGCAAGGGCCCCGACTTCCGGCTCGCCGAGCTCGCCTACGGCGACTACCCGGGGATCTACCACATGGTGGAGATCGAGCCCGCGGACTGGGGCACGCTGCCCGACGTGCCGCCCGGCCGGGACTCGGTCAATCTCGACGCCGCCACCGAGGAGGCACTGGAGAAGGCCGGCTACATCGTCGGGCGGCTGCAACGGGTGATCTTCTTCCGGGAGGGCGTGAAGGAGACCAACTGGTCGGTGACCGGCGAGGTCACCGGGGTCGACGGCGTCGTCCGGCGGTGGGTGTACCTGCACTACTTCAAGGACGGCCAGCCGTCGGTGAACTGGCTGGACCCGACCTTCGCCGGGATGCGGATGGTGATGGGCGACGCCCTGCACTCGCTGGCCGATCTCGGCTCCGGTGCGCTGCGCCTGGACGCCAACGGCTTCCTCGGCGTCGAGAAGTCGGCCGGCGGGATGCCCGGCTGGTCCGAGGGGCATCCGCTGTCCGAGGCGGCGAACCACCTGATCGCGAGCATGGTGCGCAAGGTCGGCGGGTTCACCTTCCAGGAGCTGAACCTGACCGTCGACGACATCAAGGTCACCTCCGAGGCCGGCGCCGACCTGTCCTACGACTTCATCAACCGGCCCGCCTACCACCACGCGCTGGCGACCTCGGACACCGAGTTCCTGCGGCTCACCCTGCGCACCGCGCTCGACCTGGGCGTCGATCCGGCGTCGCTGGTGCACGCCCTGCAGAACCACGACGAGCTGACCTACGAGCTGGTGCACTGGACGGCCGGGCACGCCACCGAGCTGTTCGCCTTCCGCGGCGAGGAGATCACCGGCGGCGAGCTCGCCGACACCATCCGGCGCGACCTGTGCGACCACCTGGCCGGCCCGGACGTCCCGTACAACCTGATCTTCACGACGAACGGGATCGCCTGCACCACCGCGACCGTGATCGCCGCGTCGCTCGGGATCACCGCGCTCGACGACATCACCCCGGACGACGTCGACCGGATCCGCCGGGTGCACCTGCTGCTGGTCATGTTCAACGCGTTCCAGCCCGGCGTGTTCGCGCTGTCCGGCTGGGACCTGCTCGGCATGCTGACACTGCCCCCCGAGCAGGTGTCGGACCTGCTGGCCTCCGGCGACACCCGGTGGATCTCCCGCCCGGCGCACGACCTGATGGGCCACTCGCCGGGCGCCGACCGGTCCTCGGCCGGGATGCCCCGCGGGCGCAGCCTCTACGGCCCGCTGCCCGACCAGCTCACCGACGAGACCAGCTTCGCCCGGCAGATGCAGGCGATCCTGGCCGTCCGCAAGCACAGCGGGGTGGCGACGGCGCGGCAGATCGACGTGCCCGATGTCGCGCACCGCGGGCTGCTGGTGATGGTGCACGCGCTCGACGACGGCCGCACCCAGGCGACCGTGCTGAACTTCGCCGACGAGCACGTCGACGCCGCGGTGCGGTCCGACCACTTCGAGCCGGGATCGCAGGTGGTCGACCTGTTCTCCGGGGAGACCGTCGGGACGGTGGACGACCTGAACGGGTTCCGGGTGGACATGACGCCGTTCCGGGCGACCGCGGTGGTGCTGGAGGCGCCGCCGGTCGAGGACGGGGCCTGACCGCCCGGATCCGTACGCCGAGCATCGACGCATCTGATGCGCGGCGGCTACGCTTGTGATGTGCGGACGACGGTGGACATCGACGGATCGGTGCTGATGCAGCTCAAGAAGCTGCAGCAGCGGCGACGGACCACCCTCGGTGCGCTCATGTCCGAGCTCCTCGCCAAGGCGCTGGAGGACGAGATGCGCGCCGAGGGGCCGGCGGCCAGGCCGCTCGACTGGACGTCGGCCCCGATGGGGGCCCGCGTCGATCTCGACGACCGCGACGCCGTCCTCGACCTGCTCGACGGTGACGGGTGAGCGTCACCGTCGACGCGAACGTCCTCCTCTATGCCTCGGACGCGGACAGTCCCCGGCACGAGGCCAACCGGTACCTGCTCGACCGGCTGGCGGTGGGGCCCGGACTGGTGCACGTCTTCTGGCCGGTCGCCATGGCCTACCTGCGGATCGCGACGCACCCGCGGATCTTCACCCGGCCGCTCGACCCGGCCACCGCCCTGGCGAACCTGGAGGACCTGGTGTCGCGGCCGCACATCCGGACACCGGGCGAGGGGGACGGCTTCTGGAGCGCCTTCCGGGACACGGTCGCCGGAGACGTCGTCCGGGGGAACCTGGTGCCCGACGCGCACATCGCGGCCCTGATGCGGGAGCACGGCGTCGCGACCATATGGACGTCCGACCGGGACTTCCGCCGGTTCCGCGACATCACCGTCCTGGATCCGTCCGACGTGTGATCACCGATCCGGAACCGGAACGCCCGCCCGGCGGACGCCCCGGTTCCCGATCCGTGATCAGCGCGGGTCAGACCAGCGGGGTGCGCGCCGGCAGGCGCAGGATGTGCGCGACGTGCTCGGTCGGCACCAGGCGGACGAAGTTGTACTCGCCCCAGCGGAAGGTCTGGCCGGACACCTCGTCGTGCACGTCGACGACGTCGGCGTAGTCCAGGCCCAGCGCCGGCATGTCGAGCTTGAGGGTGCCCTCCCGGGGGGTGAACGAGTCCAGCGTGACGACCACGAGCACCTGGTCGCCGGTCGCCGGGTCCAGCCGGGAGTAGGCGATCAGCTGCTCGTTGTCCACCTCGTGGAAGTGGATCTCGCGCAGCTGCTGCAGCGACGGGTGCTCGCGGCGGATCTCGTTCAGCCGGGTGAGGTAGGGCTCCAGCGACCGGCCCTGGTTGAGCGCGGTCTCGAAGTCGCGCGGCCGCAGCTCGTACTTCTCCGAGTCCAGGTACTCCTCGCTGCCCGGCTTCACCGGGGTGCCCTCGTACAGCTCGAAGCCGGAGTAGACGCCCCAGGTCGGCGACATCGTCGCGGCCAGCGTCGCCCGGATCGCGAACATCGCCGGGCCGCCGGTCTGCAGCGACTCGTGCAGGATGTCCGGGGTGTTGGTGAACAGGTTCGGCCGGCACTCGTCGGCGTGCTCGGCGTGCATCGTCGCGAAGTCGGCCAGTCCCTCGGCGTCGGTCCGCCAGGTGAAGTACGTGTAGGACTGGGTGAAGCCGAGCCGGGCCAGGCCGAACAGCCGGGCCGGGCGGGTGAACGCCTCGGCCAGGAACAGCACGTCCGGGTCCCGGCGCTTGACCTCCCAGATCAGCCAGTGCCAGAAGTTCGGCGGCTTGGTGTGCGGGTTGTCGACCCGGAAGATCTTGACGCCGTGCTCGACCCACTTCATGACCACGCGCAGGCACTCGGCGTAGATGCCGGCCGGGTCGCGGTCGAAGTTGAGCGGGTAGATGTCCTGGTAGCGCTTCGGCGGGTTCTCCGCGTAGGCGATCGTGCCGTCCGGCCGGACGGTGAACCACTCCGGGTGCTCGGTGACCCACGGGTGGTCCGGCGCGCACTGCAGCGCCAGGTCCAGCGCGACCTCCAGACCGAGCTCGCCCGCCTTCGCGACGAACGCGTCGAAGTCGTCGAAGTCGCCCAGCTCCGGATCGATGGCGTCGTGCCCGCCCGCGGCGGAGCCGATCGCCCACGGCGAACCGACGTCGCCCGGCTCGGCGTGCACGGAGTTGTTGCGGCCCTTGCGGTGCACCGTGCCGACCGGATGGATCGGCGGGAGGTAGACGACGTCGAAGCCCATCCGGGCGACCCGGTCGAGCTCCTTCGACGACGTCGCGAACGTGCCGTGCACCGGCCGGCCGGTCTCGTCCCGGCCACCGGTGGAGCGCGGGAAGAACTCGTACCAGGAGCTGAACAGGGCGCGCCTGCGGTCGACGTGGATCTGGCGCTCCGGGCCGCGGGTGATCAGCTCCCGGACCGGCCGCTCGGTCATGATCGTGACGACGGCGTCGAACAGGGCCGGGGCGACCCGTGCCCGCAGCGGCAGCGCGGTGTCGCGCAGGGCGTTCGCCGCGCCGAGCAGCAGATCGCGGTTGTCCTTCTCGGACGGACGCCGGCCCACCCGGGACAGCAGCCGGGCGCCGATCTCCAGGTCGTTGGCCAGCTCGTCGGCCGACTGCCCGGCGGCGATCTTCTTCTCGACGGCCGAGCGCCAGGTCGCCCACGGGTCGCTCCAGGCGTCCACCCGGAACGTCCAGCGCCCCTCGGCGTCGGGCACCACCCAGGCGCCGAACCGGTCGGTGCCCGATCCCTCGGGCAGCATCCGGACGTAGCGCGGCTCGCCGGGGGTACCGTCGGCGCCGAGCGGGGTGAGGACCACGTTCGCGGCGACCGCGTCGTGCCCCTCGCGCCACACCGTGGCCCGGACCGGGACGACCTCGCCGACGACGGCCTTGGACGGATCACCGGTCTCCACGAACGGCGTCACGTCATCGATTCCGAGCCGACCGGTCATCGGCTGCACCCCCAGGCTCCGCGTCACCGCGGTTCGTCGTCACCGTCGGTAGAAGTCTCGTGCCGCGGTCCGGCGCTCGCCACACCGGCGCCGCCATCCCGCCGACGGCCGGCGTTCGCGGCGGTACGGAACCGATCCGACGTGCACGGACCCGGTCTCCCCCGCGGTCAGCCAACCCTACCGGTGCACGGGCCCCCCGGCCGGGCGGGCCGCGTACGCGTGTCGGTGGTCCCGGCTACCCTCGCCGCCGTGAGAGCCCTCCGCCGTTTCACCGTCCGTGCCCAGCTCCCCGGTCCGCTCGCGCCGCTGCAGACGCTGGCCACGAACCTGCGGTGGACGTGGCACGCGCCCACCCGGGACTTGTTCGCCTCGCTGGATCCGCGCGCCTGGGACGGCTGCGGCCAGGACCCGGTCCGGCTGCTCGGCGAGATCCCGACCGCCCGGCTCACCGAGCTCGCCGCGGACACCGCGGTCACCGAGCGGGTCGCCGAGCTCGACGCCGACCTGCAGCGCTACCTCGACGAGCCGCGCTGGTACCAGGAGGAGGACGCGGCGGGCCTGCCCGGCGCGATCGCCTACTTCTCGATGGAGTTCGGCGTCTCCGAGGTGCTGCCGAACTACTCCGGCGGCCTCGGCGTGCTGGCCGGCGACCACCTCAAGGCGGCGTCCGACCTGGGCGTCCCGCTGATCGCGGTCGGGCTGCTGTACCGCTCGGGCTACTTCCGGCAGTCGCTGTCGCTGGACGGCTGGCAGCTCGAGCACTACCCGGCGATCGACCCGCAGGGCCTGCCGCTGCAGCTGCTCACCGCCGCCGACGGCTCGCCGGTGCTGGTCGAGGTCGCCGTGCCCGGCGACCGCGTGCTCAGCGCCCGGATCTGGCTGGCGAAGGTCGGCCGGGTCCCGCTGCTGCTGCTGGACACCGACATCGAGGGGAACGAGCCGGACCTGCGCGGGGTCACCGACCGGCTCTACGGCGGCGACCAGAACCACCGCATCCAGCAGGAGATCCTGATCGGCGTCGGCGGGGTCCGCGCGGTGCGCGCGTTCTGCCGGACGACCGGGCACCCGGCCCCCGAGGTGTTCCACACCAACGAGGGGCACGCCGGGTTCCTCGGGCTGGAGCGGATCCGGGAGCTGTGCACCGGCTCGGCGGTCGCGTCGAACGGCGCCGGGCCCGCCGCCAGCTCGCCGGCCACGGTCTCCGGCGCCGGGCTGGACTTCGACGAGGCGCTGGCCGCGGTCCGCGCCGGGACGGTGTTCACCACGCACACCCCGGTCCCCGCCGGGATCGACCGGTTCGGCCTGGACCTGGTGCGGCACTACCTGACCGACCGGCTGCTGCCCGGCCTGCCGGTCGAGCGGGTGCTCGCGCTCGGCGCCGAGGAGGACGCCGCGGGCGCCGACCACGGGATGTTCAACATGGCGCACATGGGCCTGCGGCTGGCCCAGCGCGCCAACGGCGTCTCGAAGCTGCACGGGATCGTCTCCCGGGAGATGTTCGGCGGGCTGTGGGCCGGCTTCGACCGCGACGAGGTGCCGATCGGCTCGGTCACCAACGGCGTGCATGGCAACACCTGGGAGGCCGGTCAGGTCGCCGAGGTGCTCGGCGGGCCCGAGTCCGCCCCGGCCGAGGTCTCCGACGCCGACCTGTGGGCGCTGCGCAACACGCTGCGCTCCCGGCTGGTCGACGAGGTCCGCAGGCGGGTGCGCGCCGCCTGGCTGGAGCGCGGCGCGTCCGAGCCGGAGCTGGGCTGGACCGATCACGTCTTCGACCGCGACGTGCTCACCGTCGGCTTCGCCCGCCGGGTGCCCACCTACAAGCGGCTCACCCTGATGCTGCGCGACCCGGAGCGGCTGCGCGGCCTGCTGCTCGACCCGCACCGGCCGGTGCAGCTGATCGTCGCCGGCAAGTCACACCCGGCCGACGACGGCGGCAAGGCGCTGATCCAGCAGATCGTCCGGTTCGCCGACGACGCCGGCGTCCGGCACCGGATCGTGTTCCTGCCCGACTACGACATGTCGATGGCCCGGTACCTGTACTGGGGCTGCGACGTCTGGCTGAACAACCCGCTGCGCCCGCTGGAGGCGTGCGGCACGTCCGGCATGAAGTCGGCGCTCAACGGCGGGCTCAACCTGTCCATCCGGGACGGCTGGTGGGACGAGTTCTACGACGGCCGCAACGGCTGGGCGATCCCCACCGCGGACGGCGTCGAGGACCCGACCCGGCGCGACGACCTGGAGGCGAACGCGCTCTACGAGCTGATCGCCACCCAGGTCGGGCCCGCCTTCTACGACCGGGTCGACGGCGTCCCGCCGCGCTGGGTGGAGATGGTGCGGCACACGCTGACCACCCTGCGGCCCAAGGTGCAGGCGACCCGGATGGTGCGGGAGTACGTGCAGGACTGGTACGCCCCGGCCGGCCGGGCCGCGGCGGCCGCCGCGGCCGACGACTACGCCGCGGCCCGCGACATCGCCCAGTACCGGGCCCGGCTGAACAAGGCGTGGAACCACGTCCGGGTCACCGGGGTGGACGCGTCCGGGCTGCCGGACACCCCGGTCGTCGGGTCGCCGATGACGGTGCGCGCCGGGGTGGACCTGGCCGGGCTGGAGCCGTCGGACGTGACGGTCGAGGCCGTCGTCGGCCGGGTCGACGACGCCGACGAGCTGGCCGATCCGGTCACCGTCGCGATGGAGCACCGCGGCGACGGCAGCTGGGAGGTCGCGGTGCCGCTGCCGCACGCCGGGCTGACCGGCTACACGGTGCGGGTGCTGCCGCAGCACCCGCAGCTGGCGTCGTCGGTGGAGCTGGGCCGGATCGTGCTGGCCGGGTGAGTGCCGGTCAGCGGCCGCAGACGTCCAGCGGCGGGCGGGCGCCGGGTACCTCGCCGTACTGCGGGAAGTACCAGGTGAGCACCCGGTAGGCGGTCCGCCCGCCGCAGTCGCCCAGGTCGGAGGCGACCAGCATGGTCGGCTGCGGCGTCGCCGCGGACAGCGGCGCGCCCGGGGCGGCGTAGCTGGCCGTCCCGGTGCCGGTGGCGTGCGGGCCGCCCCAGTCCTGCCAGGACACGTCCCGGACGACGCCGGTCGCGCCGGTCCCGCCGAGGTCGATCAGCGCGGGCCGGGGCTCGCCGAGGCCGCGTGTTCGGCCGGCCCGGGACGCCGAGCAGCGGCCCGCCGGTCTCCCCGGCCGACCCGGCGGACCCGCCCGACCCGCCCGCCCCGGCCGACCGGCCCGCCCCGGCGGTGTCGGTCGCGGCCGGTGTCGCGGCGGTGCCCGCTCCCGCGGTGCCGGTGGTGCCCGGTCCGGTCGCCGCGGGTGTGCCGCCGGCACCCGTGAGCACGGGCGCCCCCGGACCGGCGGCGGTGGCCGTGCGGGTCTCCGGGCTGCGTTCGGTGAGCCCGGAGCAGGCGGTGAGCAGCAGGGCGCCCAGCAGCAGCGCGACCGCCCGGGCCGGTAGCGGCCGCGGGCCGGAGCGCGGGGCGGCCGGGCCGGTCCGCAGGACCGCCGGGTCGGTTCGCGGGGCGGCCGGGCCGGGGTGCGGGGCCGGCGGGCCGGGGTGCGGCAGGACCGTGACGGTCTGCGGCGGCGGGATCAGCCGCCGCAGCACCCTCCGCCGCAGCAGCCCCCGCCGCCGGCCGGGGCCATCGCCGGTGGCGGCGCGGCCCGGCCGCCGGCCGAACGCCCACCGAGCGAGACGGTGGAGAGCAGCTTCACGGTGTCCGCGTGCCCGGCCGGGCAGGCCGCCGGATCGGAGGCGGCGGCCATCGGCCGGTCCACCTCGAAGGTCGAGCTGCACTCGCGGCAGCGGAACTCGTAGCGCGGCATGCGCGCAGCGTACGCCGCGGACGCCGGTGCGGCGACGCCCCGGAACCGGCCGGTGCCCGGTGCTCCCCATCGCCGCCCCCGCATCGTCGTCGGTCCTGTGACGATCTCGTCGCGTCGGGACGGTCCGGCGTAACACGACCGGCCGGGGCGGTCAGGTGACGGTCGCGGAGGTGCGCGCGACGTGCTGCTCGCCGCGCGGGGAGACGGTGGTGAGCACCAGCCCGTGGGTGCCGGGCGCGAGCCCGTCGAGGGTGGTGCTCCAGCCGGTGGCGCCGCCGCAGGTGCCGCTCCAGGCGGGCGCGCCGTCGACCGTCAGCTCGCACGGCCCGGCGACGTAGGGATCGACCGGCTGCTCCCGGGCCGCGTCGACCCGCACCGCCCCCGGGCCGGTCTGCTCGGCGGAGAGCGACATGTGGATCGGGCAGGGATCGGCCCTGCCGAACTCGGCGAGCACGGTGGGGCCGGTGAGCGGGGCGCCGCCGTGCGGGTCCTGGGTGACCGCGCGCACCGAGAAGGTCAGCGGGCCGAGGCAGCGGTCGCCGCGGACCGGGTCCGCGGTGGTGGCGCCGGTGGCGGCGGAGTGCAGCCGGGCGCCGGTCGCGTCGTGCGCCTCGACGACGTAGTGGGTGCGGATCCCGCCGCCGGTCCCGGCCGGCTCGGTCCAGCTCGCCTCGAAGCCGGTGCCGCGGGCGCCGCCGCCCTCGACCGGGGAGAGCACCAGGTCCCGGACCGGGCCGGGCGGCTCCGGCGCGTCGATCCGCGGCGCGGCGGACACGGCCGCCCCGCCCGCGAGCAGTGCCGCGACGGCGGCGAGCCCGACACCGACCGTCCGGAACGACCGGCTGCATACCCCGCTCATCGTGGATCCCCCGCTTCGACACGCGTCGCGCTCGTCACACGGACGAGTGAACCACGGCCGTTCGGCGGAGCCGCAGGCGGGATCCGGCTCAGTGGCTGCGCAGCAACCGGACCGACCGGGGCGGCAGCACGATCGTCGCGCCGGCGCCGACCGGGGCCGGATCGGCGGGCTCGCCGTCGTCAGTGGTGGAGTCCAGCACCGGATCGAAGCCGTGCCCGGTGGGGAGCAGGCAGTCGACCGGCTCGTCGCCGGCGTGCAGGCACAGCAGCCAGTAGTCGGCGAGCAGCACGACGAGGGTCAGCCGGCCGCCGTCGTGCCAGTCGTGCGGTTCCATCGGCCGCCCCGACGGGTCCCACCAGAGCACCTCGCCGTCGACGTAGAACTGGTCGCGGTGCAGCACCGGCGACTCCCGGCGCAGCGCGGTGACCTTCGCGGTGAACGCCTCCATCGCGGCCGTCTCGTCGGTCGCCGTCCAGTCCACCCAGGACGTCTCGTCGTCGCGGCAGTAGGCGTTGTTGTTGCCGCCCTGGGTGCGCCAGCGCTCGTCCCCGCCGGTGATCATCGGGGTGCCGATGGACAGCAGCAGGGTCGCCATCAGGGCCCGCGCGGTGGACCGCCGGGCGGCCCGGATCCCGGCGTCGTCGGTCTCGCCCTCGACGCCGAAGTTCTGCGAGCGGTTGTCGTCGGTGCCGTCCCGGTTCTGCTCGCCGTTGCCCTCGTTGTGCTTGCGCTCGTAGGAGACGAGATCGCGCAGCGTGAAGCCGTCGTGCGCGGTCACGAAGTTGACCGAGGCCCACGGCCGGCGCCCGGACAGCCGGTAGATGTCGGAGCTGCCGGTCAGCCGGGACGCGAGCTCGGCGACCCCGCCGCCGTGCCCGCGCCAGAAGTCCCGGACGGCGTCGCGGTAGCGGCCGTTCCACTCCGACCAGGCGACGCCGAACCCGCCGACCCGGTAGCCCTCGCCGGTGGCGTCCCACGGCTCGGCGATCAGCTTGCAGCCCGACAGCGTCGGGTCCTGGGCGATCGCGGTGAGCAGGGCGGAGTCCGGGGAGAACGGGCCGGACCGCGGGCGGCCCAGCACCGACGCCAGGTCGATCCGGAAGCCGTCGACGCCGTAGGCGTGCACCCAGTGCCGCATCGCGTCGCAGACCAGCCGGATCACGGTGGGGGAGCCGGCGTCGAGGGTGTTGCCGGTGCCGGTGATGTCGGCGTCGTGCCCGGACCCGCCCAGCGAGTAGTACGCCGGCGCGTCCAGCCCGCGGTAGGACAGCGTCGTCCCGCCGACCCCGCCCTCGCAGGTGTGGTTGGGCACGATGTCGAGGATCACCTCGATCCCGGCGGCGTGCAGGGTGTCGACCAGGTAGGCGAACTCGGCGCACTCGTTGCCAGGGTCGGCGGCGTAGCCGGGGTGCGGGGCGAGGAAGCCGAGCGTGGCGTAACCCCAGTAGTTGCTCGCGCCGCGCTCCAGCAGCGGCGGCTCGGGGGCGTTGGCCTGCACCGGCAGCAGCTCGACGGCGGTGATCCCGGTGCGCTGCAGGTGCGCGATCACGGCCGGATGGGCGAGCCCGAGATAGGTGCCGCGGTGCGCCTCCGGGACCTCCGGGTGCAGCCGCGTCCAGCCCTTGACGTGGATCTCCGAGATCACGGTGTCCGACCAGGGGACGTCCGGCCGGGGCGGGCGCCTGCCGGGCACGGTGGACTCGACCACCGAGAGCGGGACGCTGCCCAGCGAGTCGAGGGTGCTCGGGCCGCCGGTCATCGGGTCGCCGTGCCAGCCGCGGGCGGCGACGACGTCGGTGACCGCGCCGGTGATCCGCCGGGCGTAGGGATCGACGAGGATCTTGTGCGGGTTGCTGCGCAGCCCGGCGAACGGCCGGTACGGCCCGTGCGCCCGGAACCCGTACCGCTGGCCCGGCCGCACCCCGGGCACGTGCCCGTGCCAGACGCCGAAGGTGTGCTCGCGCAGCTCGACCCGCCGCTCGGTGAGCCCGCCCTCGTCCCCGGCGGGGCCGTCGATCAGGCAGACCTCCACCATTTCCGCGCTGGTCGAGGCGACCGCGAAGCGGGTTCCGTGGTCGTCGGGGTGGGCACCGAGCGGGAAGACAGGCACGGTCGGCCAGGATAGGCGGGTGAGCATTCCCGGCACGACGCCCATCGATTCCGAGAGCAGCGGCAGCGGAACGAGTATCGACTCCGAGGACCTGGTGATCGGGATGGACGGCGCCACCGTCCGTCGCGGCGCCGCCACCCTGCTCGACGCCGTGGACTGGCGGGTCGAGCTCGACGAACGATGGGTGGTGCTGGGCCCGAACGGCGCCGGCAAGACCACCCTGCTCCGGCTCGCGGCGGCCGAGCTGCACCCGACGTCCGGCCGGGTGCAGGTGCTCGGGGAGCGGATGGGCCGGGTCAACGTGTTCGAGCTGCGCCCGCGGATCGGGCTGACCTCGGCGAACCTCGGCATCCGGATCCCCGGCGACGAGCGGGTGGCCGATGTCGTCGTGTCGGCCGGGTACGGCGTGCTGGGCCGCTGGAACGAGGACTACGAGAGCGAGGACACCGGCCGCGCGACCCAGCTGCTCGAGCAGCTCGGAATGGGCGCCCTCGCCGACCGGCTGTACGGGACGCTGTCCGAGGGCGAGCGCAAGCGCACCCTGATCGCCCGCGCGCTGATGACCGATCCGGAGCTGCTGCTGCTCGACGAGCCCGCCGCCGGCCTGGACCTGGGCGGGCGCGAGGACCTGGTCGGCCGGCTCGCCGGTCTCGCCGAGGACCCGTACGCGCCGGCGTCGGTGCTGGTCACCCACCACGTCGAGGAGATCCCGCCGGGGTACACGCACGGGATGCTGCTGCGCGAGGGCCGGGTGGTGGCGGCCGGGCTGCTCGACGACGTGATGGCCGACGCGCCGCTCAGCGAGACCTTCGGCCTGGACCTGACCGTCGAACGCCGCCCGGGCGGCCGGTTCACCGCCTACCGCCGGACCTGAGCCGCGCCCGCACCGCCGAGATGCGCAGCAGTGTCCAGCGGAGATCGACTTCTCGCGCTGTGGCGCATCTCGGCGGACGGGGCGCGGGCGCGGCGCGGGGATTAGGGTCCGGGCTGTGACCGAATTCGTGAGCCTGTCCGTGGACGACGGCGTCGGGACGATCCGGATCGACCGCCCGCCGATGAACGCCCTGAACCGCCAGATCCAGGGTGAGCTGCTGGAGGTGGCCGACGAGGCCTCGACCCGCGCCGACGTGCGGGCCGTCGTCGTCTACGGCGGGGAGAAGACCTTCGCCGCCGGCGCCGACGTCAAGGAGATGGCGTCGATGTCCTATGCGGACATGGCGCCGCAGGCCCGCCGGCTCTCCGCCGGGCTGGGCGCGATCTCGACGATCCCGAAGCCGACCGTGGCCGCGGTGACCGGCTACGCGCTCGGCGGCGGCCTGGAGGTCGTGCTCGGCGCGGACCGCCGGATCGCCGGCGAGAACGCCAAGCTCGGCTTCCCGGAGATCCTGCTCGGCATCTTCCCGGGCGGCGGCGGCACCCAGCGGGCGGCCCGGCTGATCGGCGCCCCGCGCACCAAGGACCTGATCTACACCGGCCGGATGGTCGGCGCCGAGGAGGCGCTGGCGATCGGCCTGGTCGACGATGTCGTGCCGGCCGACGAGGTCTACGCGAAGGCCCTCGCCTGGGCGGCGCAGTTCAAGGACGGCCCGGCGCTGGCCTACGCGGCCGCGAAGAAGGCCATCGACAACGGCCTGGACACCGACCTGCGGACCGGCCTGGACATCGAGTCGGAGCTGTTCGCCGGGGTGTTCGCCTCCGAGGACGCGAAGGCCGGCATGGCCAGCTTCGTGGAGAACGGCCCGGGCAAGGCGACCTTCACCGGACGCTAGGCCGCTGCCTCAGCGGGCCCAGCCGGGCAGCAGGTCGCGCAGCGCGACGTCGAGCGGGACCGGCTCGCCGGCTCGTCGACGACGAGCAGGTCCCGCCGACCGTCGTGCGCCGGCTCCGGGGTCGATCGCGTAGCGGTGGGCTCGCTCACCTGGTCCGGCAGGGCTCTCATGGTCGCGCCATGACCGAGCCCACCGACAGTTTCGGCCGGTCGGCTCTGCAAGACTCCTACTCATGAGTTCGGACCCGGCGCCCACCCCGCACGCCACCGCCGAGCAGGTCGAGGCGGCCTGGCACGACCCGAAACTCGCCAACGTGCTTTACCACGACTGGGAGGCGGGCACCTACGACGAGAAGTGGTCGATCAGCTACGACGAACGCTGCATCGACTACGCCGTCGGCCGGTTCCGGGCCGCCGCACCGTGGGACGGCCGCCCCTACCTGCGGGCCCTGGAGCTGGGCAGCGGCACCGGGTTCTTCCTGCTGAACCTGATGCAGGCCGGGGTCGCCGAGCGGGGCGTCGTCACCGACCTGTCGCCGGGCATGGTCGGCGCAGCCACCCGCAACGCCGAGCACCTCGGGCTCGACGTCGAGGGCCGGGTCGTCGACGGCGAGCACATCCCGTTCCCGGACGACAGCTTCGACCTGGTCGTCGGGCACGCCGTGCTGCACCACATCCCGGACGTCGAGGCCGCGCTGCGCGAGGTGCTGCGGGTGCTGGAGCCGGGCGGCCGGTTCGTCTTCGCCGGGGAGCCGACCACCGTCGGCGACGCCTACGCCCGCACCCTCGGCCAGTGGACCTGGAAGGCCACCACCACCATCACGAAGCTGCCGCCGCTGCAGGGCTGGCGCCGCCCGCAGGCCGAGCTGGACGAGTCGTCCCGGGCGGCCGCACTCGAGTCGGTCGTCGACATCCACACCTTCGACCCGGACGACCTGGAGCGCACCGCCCGGCGGGCCGGCGCCGAGGGCGTCCGGGCGAGCGCCGAGGAGTTCAGCGCGGCGATGCTCGGCTGGCCGGTGCGCACCTTCGAGGCCGCCGTCCCGCCCGGGAAGCTGGGCTGGAACTGGGCGATGTTCGCCTACCACGGCTGGCAGCGGCTGTCCTGGGTGGACGAGCACCTGCTGTCCCGGGTGGTGCCGCGCCGCTGGTTCTACAACGCGCTGATCACCGGCACCGCACCGCGATGAGCAGCCTGCCGGAACGGGCCCGCTCGCGCGCCCAGGGCGCGACCCTGGTCGACGTGGAGCATCCGCTCGAACCGTTCTGGCGCGGCATCATCGCCTACCGGCTGCTGACCCTGGTCACCGTGATCGGGGTGACCGCCTACCACCTGCGCACCGGCTACGAGCGGCCGTCGGCGGCCGTCGGCGTGCTGGTCGCGATGACCCTGTGGACGGCCGTCACCTCCTGGGGCTACCTCGGCGGGCTGCCCGGCGCGCCGGACCACCGCGGCCGGCTCGCGCTCGCCGATCTCGCCGTCTGCGTGGCGGTGATGGCGACCACGCCGTGGGTCGTCAGCGAGTCGCTGCTCGACTCCGGCGGCCCCGGGATGGGCTCGATCTGGACCTCCGGCGCGGTGCTGGCCTGCGCCGTCGCGTTCCGGATCCGCGGCGGGATTGGCGCCGCCGCGGTGATCTCGGTGGCGCTGGTGCTGTCCAAGGAGCGGTTCGGCTCGCTGGAGCTGGGCGACATCCAGCTGCTGGTGCTGGCCGGGCTGACCGTCGGGTTCGCGACGCACGTGCTGGAGCGCACCGCGGCCCGGCTGCGCCGGCTCACCGCCGAGCAGGCCGCCGCCGCCGAACGCGAGCGGCTGACCCGGTCCATCCACGACGGCGTCCTGCAGGTGCTGGCGCACGTGCAGCGGCGCGGCGCCGAGCTGGGTGGCGGCGCGACCGAGCTGGGCGTGCTCGCCGGGGAGCAGGAGACCGCGCTGCGGGCGCTGCTGACCGGGCCCGGCACCACCGACGCGCGCGGCCGCCGCGATCTCGCCGCGGCGCTGCGGATACTCGCCTCGGACCGGGTCACCGTGTCGGCGCCCGGCCGCCCGGTGGAGCTGGACGCGCCGGTCGTCGACGAGCTGGAGGGTGCGGTGCGCGCCGCGCTGGCCAACGTCGCGGTGCACGCCGGCCCGGCCGCGCGCGCCTGGGTGCTGCTGGAGGAGCTGCCCGGCGCGCTGGAGATCAGCGTCCGCGACGACGGCCCCGGCATCCCGGACGGCCGGCTCGCGCAGGCGCAGGCGCAGGGCAGGCTCGGCGTCGCCCGTTCGATCCGCGGCCGGGTGGAGGACCTCGGCGGCACGCTGACCCTGGACACCGGGCCGGAACTCGGTACTGAATGGGTCATCCGGCTGGACAGGGGGGACGCATGAGCGAGGAGACACCGATCCGGGTGATGGTCGTCGACGACCATCCGATCTGGCGGGAGGGGGTCGCCCGCGATCTCGCCGAACGCGGGCTGGACGTGGTCGCCACCGCTCCGGACGCGCCCGCCGCGGTCCGGATCGCCACCGCCGTCCGGCCGGACGTGGTGCTGATGGACCTGAACCTGGGCTCCACCTCCGGGGTCGACGCGATCGCCGAGATCGCGCAGAAGAGCCCGGACAGCCGGGTGCTGGTGCTCTCGGCGTCCGGCGAGCACGCCGACGTCCTGGAGGCGGTGAAGGCGGGCGCGCTGGGCTACCTGGTGAAATCCGCCGGGGTGGACGAGCTGCTGGAGGCGATCCGGCGGACCGCGCGCGGTGTCGCCGTGTTCACGCCCGGCCTGGCCGGTCTGGTGCTCGGCGAGTACCGGCGGCTCGCGGAGTCCCCGCGGCCGGCCGACGGTTCGCCCGCGGTGCCCGCGCTGACCGAGCGGGAGACCGAGGTGCTGCGGCTGGTCGCGAAGGGGCTGACGGCCAAGCAGATCGCGGCGAAGCTGGTCGTGTCGCACCGCACGGTGGAGAGCCACGTGCAGAACACGCTGCGGAAGCTGCAGCTGCACAACCGCAGCCAGCTGGTCCGCTACGCGATCGAGCAGGGGCTGGCCGACTGACCGGGCACCCGGGTCACGATCGGGTCACGGCGACCGGCAGACTCGGCCCGGTCCGCCCGTCGCCCCCGGCAGGAGATCCTCCGTGACCGACCCGACCACGCTGATCGGGTACCTGCTGGACAGCCCGTGGCTGCTCCCGCTGCTCGCGCTGGCCGTCGTCTGCGACGGGCCGCTGCCGCTGGTGCCCAGCGAGCCGGTGCTGTTCAGCGCGGCGGCGTCGGCGCTCGCCGACGGCGACCGCTGGCGGATCGTCGCGCTGTTCGGTGCGGCACTGGTCGGGTCGCTGGTCGGCGACGCGCTGCTCTACGGCGCGGGCCGGTCGTCGAACCGGGTGGTGGCCGGCGTCCGGCGGGACGCCGGCATCGGCGCCTGGGTGCGCAGGCACCTGCACCGCCGCCCGATCGTCGCGCTGGTCGCGACCCGGCTGCTGCCCGGCGGCCGGCTGGCGAGCGTGACGGCGGCCGGCCGGGTCCGGCTGCCGCTGCGCGCCTTCGTCCCGGCGACGGTGGCCAGCTCGCTGGTCTGGTGCAGCTGGATGACCGGCATCGGGGTGCTGGTCGGCCCGTTCACACACGGCGATCCGCTGCTGTCGATGCTCGCCGGGCTGCTGCTCGCGCTGCTCGTCGGCGGCACCGCGGGCGCCGCCCGGCGCGTGCTGCGCTACCGCAGGCGCGCCCTCGCTCCCGCCTGACGGGAGCGGCCGTCCGGATGCCGGGAGGCCCGTCGTCACTCGAACGGATCATGGCAAGCTGAGCCGTCCGGCCGAATCGGGTGGAACGGGGAACGACGGGTGCTGCACGACACCGACGCGTGGCCGGCCGGTTCCGTGCTGGTGGGCGACCCGCCGGTGCCCCGCGGATGGCCGGTGCTGGGCCGCACCGCGGCCGGCCCCGCGGAGGCGGTAGCGGCCGCCGTCGTCCGGCTCCGGCCGGCCCTGGTGATCGTCGACCTGGCCGGCGCCCGTGATCCGGGACTGGCCGCGGTCGAGGCGGTCGCCGCGCGCGTCCCGGCCGTCCCGGTGCTGGCCGTCGCGGCGCCGGGGGCGGACCACGAGCTGGTCCTCGACGCGGTCCGGGCGGGCGCCACCGGCGTCGCGACCACCGACGACCCGGCCGAGCTGGCCCCGCTCGCCCGGGCCGCGTTGGCCGGGCGGCCGGCGTTCTCGCCGGGTCTGGCTGCGGTCGTGCTGGAGTCGGTGGTGGTGACGCCGGTCCGGCCGGTGCCCGAGCTGAGCCCGCGCGAGTCCGAGGTGCTGCGGCTGGTGGTCGAGGGCCTCACCGCGCGGCAGATCGCCGCGCGGTTGGTGCTCTCCCCGCGGACCGTGGAGAACCACGTGCAGCGGCTGCTGCGCAAGCTCGACGTGCCCGGCCGCGGGGCGCTGGTCCGGTACGCGATCGAGCACGGACTGGCGTAGCGCCGGCCGGTGTCACTCCGCCAGCGCGGCGATCATTGCGTCGGCCATCGGCCAGCCCGACGCCGGGTTCTGCCCGGTGAACAGGTTCCCGTCGCGGACGGTGCACGCCTGGTACGCGGCCCCGCCGGAGTGCGTCGCGCTCCTCCCCCGCAGGGTGGAGGACAGTAGCCACGGAGCCCCCTCGGCGGTGCCGAACAGCTGCTCCTCCTCGTCCGTGAAGGCGGTCAGCTCGCGCCCGGCGAAGCGCCACCGGCCCTCGTCGTCCACCGCGGACAGCAGCGCGGCGGCCCCGTGGCAGACCCCGCCGATCAGCCGGCCTGCACGAACTGCTCGTGCGGGTCGGCGAGCTCCTCGGCACGGTAGCCCGCTGGACGTTCCCGGCCCCCGACGCCCGGTCGCTGTTCGTCGACTGGCCCGACCAAGGCCCGGGCCGCGATGGAGAGCCTGCGCTTCGAGGCCGGGCGGGCCCCGGAGGACCGGGCACCGCGGAGCTCGTCGCCGAGCTCCGCGAGCGGGTCGCCGGGTTCGCGCAGTAATGGGCGCAGCACCAGAGGGTAGGGCACGCTCCCGATCGTTGCGGTGGTGTCGGTCGCGATGATGGCCGCGCCCTCCTGGGTAGCCGGACCGCGTGACTGCGGCCCTGCCCGCGGGTCGCTCCGGTGATGAAGGCGACCTTGCCCTCGACCCGTCCCATGGCTGCTCCAGTTCTCCTCTGGCGACGACGCCGGGCGACCGTAGGCCGGTGCGCCGGCGGGTGCGGTGTCGTGCGTTCCGCTCAGCCGACCGGTGCGGCCGGGACGTGCCGGTCCAGCCGCCGGACCAGGTACTGCCACAGCTGGTCCAGCGTCGCCGCGATCGTGGCGACCGACGGACCGGCCGAGCTCGGCGGTGACGATCAGATCCGCGGTGTCGGTGAACCGGGGCACCGAGGGCGGGGTGAGGAACGTCGAGAACGACGCGGGTGACCGCCAGGTGAGGCACTCCAGCGCAACCGGATCCAGGTGGATGCGTTCGCCGAGCTTGAGCGAGTAGACCTCGAGCCTGATCCCGGTCGGTGTGTCCACCAGCGCCAGCCGCACCGAGGGGAACTCGTTGGCGATCTCCACGCCGTCCGGCCAGTCGACCCCGGTCACGATCGGTTCGTCGGTACGTTGCCCGGTCAGCACGGTCGGGGTCGGTCGGGTCCCGCGGTAGCAGTACACGGCGATGTCGGTGCGGACCCGGACTCCGAGCCGTCACCTCCGGGCACGCCCCGCCGGAGATTGGGCACCAGCCGCGACGCCGGGGTGGCGCCCGCCTCGGCCGCCGCGATCGCCGGTGTCGTCGGCGTCTCGGTCGTCGTCGGCGGATCGTGGTCGACATCCTGATCGACCACTTCTTCGCGTCGCGGGTCGCGGTGTTCGTGCTGGCCCTGGCGGCCGCCGGATACGTGCTGCTGCTGGTCGGCGGCGCACCGCCGGTGTCCGCCACGGCGATCGGGGTGGGCGCGCGCCCGCGCCCGCGCCAACTCCGGCCACTGAGGCCGCCGGTTCCTGACCGGCCGGCTCACCCGCGCAGCCGGTCCAGCACGGCGTCCAGCACCGCCGGGACGTCCGGTGCGAACAACACGTCCACCGCGGCCGCCGGCCCGGGCCCACGGTCCGGGACGGTGGCCCCGCGGGCCGGGCCGAACCCGGTGTCGACGGCCAGCCCGACCGGATCCGCGGCGAGCGAGCCGGGGGCCACGCAGTCCAGCAGCGCGATCGCGTCGTGCAGCGCGACGGCGTCGCTGCCGGTCCGGTCGAGGTAGCCGCCGAGCATCGCGGCCAGCTCGGCGCAGGCCGGGTCCGCCGCGGCCAGCGCGGCCACCCAGTCCGGGCCCGCAGCGCAGGCCAGCGTCGTCCCCAGCGGGACCAGCGCCACCGGCACCTCGGCCTGGGTGAACACCCGGTGCGCCGCCTCCGGATCGGCGTGCACGTTGAACTCGGCGGCGCCGGTGACGTTGCCGCCGCCGATCGCCCCGCCCATGACGACGATCCGGCCGATCCGCTGCACCAGCTCCGGATGGGTGGCCAGTAGCAGCGCGGTGTCGGTCAGCGGCCCGATCGCGGCGATCGTCACCGGCTCGGTGGCCTCCTGCAGCACCCGGGCCATCAGCGCGATCCCGGAGCCGGGCACCGGTCCGACCGGGTCCGGCAGGTGCGCGGCCCGGCCCCCCAGCCCGTCGACGCCGTGCACGTGTGTGGCCCGCTGCTCCAGCCGGTGCACCAGCGGCCGGTCGGCGCCGGCGCCGAGCGGCACGTCCGGCCGCCCGGCCAGCGCGAGCAACCGGCCCGCGTTCGGCAGTGTCCGGTCCAGACCGACGTTGCCGTAGGAGGCGACGACGGCGCGGACGTCCACCTCCGGGCTGCGCAGGGCGAGGACGACCGCGACGGCGTCGTCCACGCCGGGGTCGGTGTCGATGATCAGCGGGCGAGGCACCCTGGCAGCCTACGACTCACTCGCTGCGGGTCGGCTCGTCCTCGTTCTCCTCGGCCAGCTCGCGGGCCGCGGCCTCGGTGGCGCCCGCGTCGTGGGTGCCCGCCCCGGAACGCGGGTTGCCCGCATGGTCGCGGTCCCGCGCCGTGCCGGCGCCCGCGGCGCCCGCCCCGTTGCCGGAGGTCAGCTCGCCGGTGCCGACGTCGGTGCCGTCGTCCGGTTCTCGCCTGTCGCCCACGTGTCTCGCTCCGATCGTCGGGGTACCGGTGGAGGTACCCGCCGCGACCGCCCGGCACACCCCTAGGGTCGGACCTGTGCGACCGCAGGACGATCCGGAGCAGGCCCGGCTGTTCACGCTCACCTCACTGCGCTGGATCCTGCGCCACCGGGCTTTCACCCCGTGGTACCTGGTGCGCTACTGGCGGCTGCTGGTGCTGCGCATCCGGCAGCCGCACGTCGTGCTGCGCGGCATGGTGTTCCTCGGCAAGGGGGTGATGATCGAGGCCCGGCCCGGCTTCGGGCGCCTGGAGATCGGCCGCTGGGTGCACATCGGCGACGGCACCGCGCTGCGCTGCCACGAGGGCTCGATGCGGATCGGCGACAAGGTCGTCTTCGGCCGGAACAATACCCTCAACTGCTATCTCGACGTCGAGGTCGGGGCAGCCACCCTGGTCGCGGACTGGGTGTACGTGACCGACTTCGACCACCGCACCGAGGACGTGCACCGGCCCATCAAGGACCAGGGCATCGTCAAGGCGCCGGTCCGGATCGGCGAGGGCTGCTGGCTCGGCGTGAAGACGTCGGTGCTGCGCGGCACCCGGATCGGCTCCGGCGTGGTGCTGGGCGCGCACGCCGTCGCACGCGGGGAGATCCCGGCCGACACGATCGCGGTCGGTACGCCGGCCCAGGTGGTGCGCGACCGGCGAGCCGACTACGACGCCGCCGCCGCCGAACGTGCCGCGGTCGCCGACATGGCCCGCAAGGCCGACCGGGCCCTGCGGACCCGGCTCGACCGGGCCTGACCCGCCCCGCCCCGCCCCGCCTAGCCGTGCCGCACCCTGCCCCGCCCCGCGCCGCCCCGCCCCGCGCCGGGCCGCCCCGCCCCGAGCCTCGCCGCACCCCCCGCGCCGCCGAGATGCAGCTCAGCGGGCCGGAAAGATCCACAATTCCCGCTGAGCTGCATCTCGGCGGGGGCCGGGGTGCGGCGTATGGGGGCGCGGCGGGTCAGGGGGTGCGGTCGAAGAGGTTCCCGGTGGGGATCTTCGGGCGGGGGAGGTTCTGCGGCGGGCCGGGGCGGGCCGCGGCGTAGATCTCCGCGGTGCGGGCGGCGATCGCCGGCCATGCGAAGTCGGTGCGCAGCCGGGCCCTGGCCGCCCGGGCCCGGCGTCGCGCGGCGCGCGGGTCGGACAGCGCGCGGTCGACGGCGTCGGCGATCCCCGGGACGTCGCCCGGTTCGAAGCCGAGCCCCGTCTCGCCGTCCCGGACGACCTCGCCGAGCCCGCCCGCGGTCGACGCGACCAGGGTGGCCCCGACCGCCGCGGCCTCCAGCGCGACGATCCCGAACGGCTCGTAGCGGCTCGGGAGCACCACGGCGTCGGCGGCCCGGAGCAGGGCGGTCAGCTCGGCGTCGGGCAGGTGGCCGAGGAACTCGACCGAGCGTCGCACCCGGTGCTCGGCGGCCCGGGCCTCCAGCATCGCCTGCTGGGTCCCGCTCCCGGCGACGAGCAGCCGGGTGCCGCGATGCCGGCGCCGGATCCGGGGAAGCGCCGCGATCAGGTCCTGGACCCCCTTCTCGTACTCCAGCCGTCCGAAGTAGACAAGTCGCGGATCGGTCGCGACGGGAGCCGGGGCGGCTACCCGGGAGCGCCAGCGACGCAGGTCGATCCCGTTGTGCACCACGTGGATCGTGTCGGCGTCGAGGTCGTGCAGGGCGGACACCTCGGCGCGCATCGCGGACGAGCAGGTGATCACCTCGTCGGCGCGCTGCGCCAGCCACCACTCGGTGGAGTGCACCTGCCGGTTCAGTGGCCCGGGGAGCCAGCCCGAGTGCCGGCCGGCCTCGGTGGCATGCAGCGTCGCGACCAGTGGCACGCCGAGCACGTCGGCGAGCGCGATCGCCGGGTGCGCCACCAGCCAGTCGTGGGCGTGCACGACGTCCGGACGCCAGCCCGGCAGCAACGAGGTCAGCGCGTTCCGGAGCAGGCCGTGCCCCATCGCGAGGGTCCAGGCCACCATGTCGGTGCCGAACTCGAGATGCGGCGGGTCCTCCGCGACGCGCAGCACCCGGACGCCGTCGACGATCCCGTCGCTGCTCGGATGGGTGTCCGCGTCGGTGCCCGCGGGTGCCCGGGACAGGACGACGACGTCGTGCCCGGCGGCGGCGAGCTCCCGGGAAAGCGCGTGCACGTGCCTGCCCAGTCCGCCGACCACGACTGGCGGGAACTCCCAGCTGACCATCAGCACCCGCATCAGGGAATCCTGGCAAACGCCGTACCGGTGGTTACCCCCGGGTACGGGCCGCGCGCCGGTCCGCGCACCCCGGCTCGGTCGAGGCACCGTCCGCAACGGGTGCGATGTGGCGGTACGGGTGCGATGCGTCGCGGGGGGTGCGGCGTGTGGCCGGGGTGGGGTGCGATGCGGGGCCGGGGGTGCGGCGTCTGGCCCGGGCGGGGAGCGTGCCCGGGCGAGGCACCCCCGGCGCCCGGGAACGGCTCAGGGACCGGCGAGATCCCGGGCGTCGACGTGCCCGAAGGTCGGCACCGGCACGTCGGTCCATCGCTCGGTCCGTCGCTCGGCGGCGCGCCGGCGCCCCTGCCGCAACAGCGCCGACAGCTCGGCGACCCGGCCGGCGTGCATCGCGGCGCGGGAGCGGGCGTAACCGGCGGCCGAGTCCTTGGTGACCATGAACGCCCAGTCGCTGGACAGCGCGTGCAGCGCCTGGTCGACGAGCAGATCGGCCAGCGGGTCCCGGACGTCGGGGCGCAGCATCGGCCCGGTCTCCGGCCACACGGTGTCCAGCCCGGCCAGCAGGTCGTGCTGGACGTCGTCGCCCAGCGCCACCAGGTCCGACACCTGCGGCCCGGCCCACACCCGCCAGTCCTTGCCGGAGCCCCACGAGCACTCGGGCAGGGTGACCGGGTCGCCGACCAGGCCGTCGTCGATCGCCCCGCCGAGGGTCCGGACGTCGACGCCCGCCTCGGGCAGCAGCCGCAGCACCGCCGCCAGCCAGTCCGGGCCCTCGTGCCACCAGTGCCCGAACAGTTCGGTGTCGAATGCGGCGACGGTCAGCGCCGGCCGGCCGGTCGAGGCGCGCAGCGACCGCAGCCGGGCGACCACGGTGTCGACGAAGTCCCGGGCGTCGCGCTGCACGGCCTGCGCGGCGAGTGCCGGCGAGTACGGCTTCTTGCGCTCCGGCGGCACCCGGCGGCCGGTCACCCGGGCCGGCTTCAGCCCGGACGGGTGGTCCCAGGTGTGGAAGTCGCGGTACTCGGGCGAGCCGGGGTAGCCGCGGCGCGGCGACCAGACCCGGTAGGTGATGTCCAGGTCCCGCCCGACGCACAGCACGTCGGAGCCGCCGACCGGCCGGGCGAGCGCGGTGTCGCCGCGGAGCGCGGGGCCGTCGACCAGGAAGCGTCGCACCCCGGCGGAGGCGTAGTCGTCCTCCATCCCGGGTGCGTAGCCGCACTCGGGTGCCCAGATCCCGGCCGGTCGTCCGCCGAGCCGCAGCGCGTGGTCGGCCAGCCCGGCGCGCAGCGAGAAGGCCCGCATCCGGGGGCGCAGCAGCGGCTGGAACGGGTGCGCGGCCGGCCCGCCCAGCAGCTCGACGGCGCCGGAGTCGCGCAGCGCCCGCAGTACCGGCGACCCGCCGTGCCGCCAGTGCGCCTCGAACTCCGCGGTGGCCGCGGTGGACACCCGGTGCTCGTGCGCGGCGAGATCGGGCAGCCGGCCGGCCGCCGAGTGCGCGCGCAGCGTCCAGCCGCCGAGCCAGTCGTGCACGCCGCGCAGGCAGTACGGGTCGTCGAGCTGCGCCGCCAGCACCGGCGTGATCCCGAGCGTGGCGAGCTGGCCGCGCCCCTCCGCGGCGAGCTCGCGCAGGGTCGCCACGATCGGCAGGTAGGACTGCGCCCACGACTGGTAGAGCCACTCCTCGCCGACCGGCCAGCGCCCGTGCCGGGCCAGCAGCGGCAGGTGCGAGTGCAGGACCAGGCAGAAGGTGCCGACCGGGGTCACCGGCGGACCGCCGCGACGAGCAGGTCCAGCGAGGCGTCGAGGTCGTCGGTGCGCAGCTCGAAGTCGGTGCTGCGCACGGCCGCGACGTCGGCGGCGAGAGCGGCGGGCCACGGCTCGCCGGACAGCGCCAGCCGGGTCTGCGCCTCGATCAGGCCGCCGTGCCGGGCGTCGGCCGCGCGCAGCCGGGGGCCGTGGTGCAGCCCGTGCACGACGACGTCGTCGAACCCGGCGTCGCCGACCAGCCCGGCCAGCTCCGCCGGGTCCAGCTCGCGGGTGTGGAACGGGTTGAGCGGGGTGTCCCGGCCGGGGGAGAAGGTGATCCGGTTCGGCGTCGACACCAGCAGCGTCCCGCCCGGCCGCAGCACCCGCCGGCACTCGCGCAGGAACCGCTCCTGCTCCCACAGGTGCTCGATGACCTGCAACGACACCACGACATCGATCGAGCCGTCCGGGACCGGCAGCGCCACCAGGTTGGCCCGGGACACCGCCACCCGGGGATAGCGGGCGCGGACGTGCGCGACGGTCGCGGCGTCGTAGTCCAGCGCGAGCACCCGGCGTGCCGTCCCGGCGAGCAGGTCCGCGCCGTAGCCCTCGCCGCAGCCCGCCTCCAGCACGACGGCGCCGGTGCAGCGGTCCGCGATCGCCGTGTAGACGATCTCGTGCCGCCGGAACCAGTAGTTCTCGACGGCGATCCCGGGGACGGTCCGCTCACCGGTGAGGGGCAGGCTGCTGGTCACCCACCGACTCCATCACGCCGCGGCGGGCGCCACCCACACCGGGGCACCGGCCCGGTCGGACGTCGAGCGTTGCGAGATGGTGGTGCCGGCAGCCATCTCGCAACGCTCGACGGGGGTCGGCTACAGCCAGGACGGGTCGAGATCGGTGGTGGTGCGGTCGACCGCGGCGAGCAGGTCGAACTGCGGCCCGGTGCGGGGCAGCTCGTAGCGGAAGAAGTAGCGGGCGGCGGCCCGCTTGCCGTTGCCCAGGTCGTCGGTCCGGTCGCCGGCGGCGAGCAGCTGCTCCAGCCAGATCCAGGCCAGGACGACGTGCCCGGTCGCCTCCAGGTGGATCGAGGCGTTCGCCAGCCGGGCGGTGACGTTCGGTTCGGCGTGCAGTGCCCGGGTCACCCCGACCAGCCGGGCCCGGGCGGCGTCGAGGCCCTCGGCGTACTCCTTCGCCTCGGCGCCGCCGGCGCGGGCCCGGGCGACCGTCCCGACGATCAGCGCGTCCAGCGCGTCGAGCCCGGCGCCGTCGCGGGCGGCGGTGCGCCTGCCGAGCAGGTCGATGCCCTGGATGCCGTGGGTGCCCTCGTGGATCGGGTTGAGCCGGTTGTCCCGGTAGTGCTGCTCGACGTCGTACTCGCGGGTGTAGCCGTAGCCGCCGAGCACCTGGATGGCGAGATCGTTGCCGGCCAGGCACCACTGCGACGGCCAGCTCTTCGCGACCGGGGTGAGGACGTCGAGCAGCAGCCCCGCCCGGTCCCGCCCGGCCGGGTCGGGATCGGTCTCCTGCTCGTCGAGCAGCAGCCCGCAGTAGAGGACGAGCGCGAGCGCGCCCTCAGCGTAGGACTTCTGCGCCAGCAGCATCCGGCGCACGTCGGCGTGCTCGACGATCGGCACCTGGGGCTGGCCCGGGTCCCGGCCGGCGACCGGGCGTCCCTGCGGGCGGCTGCGGGCGTAGTCCAGCGACTTGAGGTAGGCGGTGTAGCCGAGCGCCGCGGCGCCCGCGCCGACCCCGATCCGGGCCTCGTTCATCATGTGGAACATGTAGGACAGGCCCCGGTGCGGCTCGCCGACCAGGTAGCCGACGGCCCCCGGGGCGCCGCCGGGGGTGTGGCCGCCCTCGCCGAGGTTCAGCACCGCGTTGGTGGTGCCCCGGTAGCCCATCTTGTGGTTCAGCCCGGCCAGCACGACGTCGTTGCGCTCGCCGGGGGTGCCGTCGTCGCCGACCAGGAACTTGGGCACGACGAACAGCGAGATGCCCTTCACCCCTGCCGGTCCGCCGGGGATCTTCGCCAGCACCAGGTGGACGATGTTCTCGCCCAGCTCGTGGTCCCCGCCGGAGATCCACATCTTGGTGCCGGTGAGCCGGTAGCTGCCGTCGTCCTGCGGCTCGGCCCGGGTGGTGACGTCGGCCAGCGACGACCCGGCCTGGGTCTCGGACAGGCACATGGTGCCGTGGAAGCGGCCCTCGAGCATCGGCCGGACCCAGGTCTCGACCTGCTCCTTCGAGCCGTGCGCGAGCAGCAGGTTCGCGTTCGCCGCGGTGAGGAAGGCGTAGGCCCAGGTGGAGATGTTCGCCGCGGCGAACCAGGCCACGCACGCCGAGCGCACCACGTGCGGCAGCTGCAGCCCGCCGACCCCGGCGTCCGCGGTCGCGGCGAGCAGTCCGGTCCCGGCGAGCGCGTCGAGCGCCGGGCGGACCTCGTCGTGCAGTACCGCCCGGCCGCCGCCCGCCGGATCGAAGCGGGGTTCCTCGGTGTCGTTGCGCTTGTTGTGCGGGGCGAACCGCTCGGCGGCGATCTCGGCGCACACGTCGAGGACGGCGTCGAAGGTCTCCCGGGAGTGCTCGGCGAAGCGTTCCCGGGCGGTGAGCGATCCGGCGCCGAGCCAGTCGTGGAGCAGGAAGTCCAGGTCGGGACGCGAGAGCAGCTGCGATGATCCGGGCACCGGATCTCCTTCGGTTCGGTGGGGCCGCGGGCTCAGATGGACAGTCCGCCGTCGACCGGCAGCACGACGCCGGTGACGTAGGCGGCCTCGTCGGAGGCCAGGAAGGCGACCGCGTCCGCCATCTCGGAGGGCTCGGCGAACCGGCCCATCGGGATCTGCGCGGCCAGCTCGTCCAGCTTGGCCTGCGGGATCGACTCGACCATCCGGGTGCGTGCGTTCGGCGAGATCGCGTTGACGGTGACCCCGAACCGGGCCAGCTCCTTCGCCGCGGTGCGGGTGAAGCCGATGATCCCGGCCTTGGCCATCGCGTAGTTGGACTGGCCGACGTTGCCGTGCAGCCCGGTGTAGGAGGTCACGTTCACCACCCGGCCGGAGCCCTGCGCCCGGAACTGCGGCACCGCGGCCCGGGTGAACCGGAAGGTGCCGCCGGCGTGCACCGCCATGACGGTCTCGTAGTCGTCGTCGGTCAGCTTCCAGAGCACGCCGTCGCGCAGCACCCCGGCGTTGTTGACGAGCACGTCGAGCCGGCCGGTGTCGGTCACCACCCGGTCGACGACGGCGGTCACCGCCGCGGTGTCCGACACGTCCGCCGCGATGCCGGTCGCACCCAGCTCGGCGGCCGTGGCGGCCACCGCGTCGGCGTCGAAGTCGACCAGGAACACGCTCGCCCCGGCGCCGGTGAAGCGCTCGGCGATCGCCCGGCCGACGCCGCGCGCCGCCCCGGTGACGACGACCGAGCGGCCGGTGAAGTCGAAGGTCAGGTTCGCCATCAGGACAGCCTCTCCAGGATGATCGCCATGCCCTGCCCGCCGCCGACGCACATGGTCTCCAGGCCGATGCTCGCGTCCCGGGCGCGCAGGCCGTTCAGCAGGGTGGTGGTGATCCGGGCGCCGGTCATGCCGAACGGGTGGCCGAGGGCGATGGCGCCGCCGTGCACGTTGAGCGTGTCGCCGAACGGGTCGATCCCCAGGTGCCGGGCGGACGGGACGACCTGCGCGGCGAACGCCTCGTTGATCTCGACGAGATCGACGTCGTCGATCGCCATGCCGGCCCTGGCGAGTGCCTGCCGGGACGCCTCGACCGGGCCCAGCCCCATGATCTCCGGGGAGAGCCCGGAGACACCGGTGGCGACGACCCGGGCCAGCGGGGTGATGCCGAGGTCCCGGGCCCGGGTGTCGGACATGACGACGAGTGCGGCGGCGCCGTCGTTGAGCGGGCAGCAGTTGCCGGCGGTGACCCGCCCGTCCGGCCGGAACACCGGCTTGAGCCCGGCCACGGCGTCGTAGGTGACCCCGGCGCGCGGGCCGTCGTCGGTGTCGACGACCGTGCCGTCGTCGAGGGTGACCGGGGTGATCTCGCGGGCGTGGAAGCCGTCGCCGATCGCGGCCTCGGCGAGGTTCTGCGAGCGGACGGCGAACCGGTCCATCTCCTCGCGGGTGACGCCCTCGGCGAGCGCGAGGTTCTCCGCGGTCTGGCCCATCGCGATGTAGACGTCCGGCAGCTCCCCGGCGGCGCGCGGATCGGTCCACCCCGCGGCGCCGGTGGCGGCCACCTCGGCGGTGCGCTGCTCGGCGCCGGCGAACAGCGGGTTGTGCGTGCCGGGCCAGGAGTCGGAGGTGCCGCGGTCGTAGCGGGAGACGGTCTCCACCCCGGCCGAGACGAACACGTCGCCCTCGCCGGCCCGGATGGCGTGCATCGCCATCCGGGTGCTCTGCACCGACGACGCGCAGTACCGGGTCACCGTCGTGCCGGGGACGGTGTCCAGGCCGAGCAGCACGGGCACGATCCGCCCCATGTTGTCGCCCTGCTCGCCGCCGGGGAGCCCGCAGCCGAGGAGCACGTCGTCGATCTCGGCGGGATCGAGCTCAGGGACCCGGTCCAGTGCGGCCCGCACCATGCGGGCGGCCAGGTCGTCCGGCCGGACGCCGGCGAGCGAGCCCTTGCGGGCCCGCCCGATCGGCGAACGGGTGGCGGCGACGATCACGGCGTCGGGCATCGGCGCTCCTTCGCGAGTAACTAATTGCTTAGTAAGTACCAGTGCGGGGAGCGCCGGGGCAAGTGGGGATGATGGGTGTGCAGGGCGTCACCGGGACGCGGTGCGCAGGACGGGGACGTGCGGATGACCGAGTTGGACGGGCCGGTGACCGGGGACGCCGGGCGGGCGGCCGCGGCCGGCGCCGTGCTGCTCGACGGTGACGATCTCTGGTCCGATCTGCCGCCGACCGCCCGGGCGATCGTCGTCGCCGCGATCGACTCGTTCGCCGACCGCGGCTTCCACGCCACCACGTTGCGGCACATCGCCGCCGGCTCCGGGCTGAGCACCGCGGCGCTCTACGTGCACTTCCGGTCCAAGGACGACGTGCTGTTCGAGGTCAGCAGGCGCGGCCACGCGCGGGCGCTCGGGCTGGTGCGGGCCGCGGCCGCCGCTGAACCCGCCGGGCACGCCTTCCGGACGCTGGTCTACGCCTTCAGCCGCTGGCACGCCGAGCAGCGCACCGTCGCCCGGGTCGTGCAGTACGAGTTCGCCGCGCTCGGCCCGGAGCACCGCGAGCAGGTGACGGTGCTGCGCCGGGCCACCGAGCGGATCGTCCGGCAGGTCGTCGCCGAGGTGTTCGGCGGGGTGGACCCGGAGCGGCCGGACGTGCGGGGCGTCGCGACCGCGGTGCTCTCGCTGGGGGTCGACGTGGCCCGCTGGTTCACCCCGTCCGGCCCCTACACCCCGGACGGGATCGGCCGGCTCTACTGCGAGCTCGCCGAGCGGATGCTGGTGCCCGCCCGGGTCTGACCGCGGCGCGGGCCGGTCAGGCGGCCGGTTCGCCCGCGACGGCGACCACCCCGCCGACGTCCTGCCGCAGCCAGGCGAGCAGCGTCGCGTCCTCCAGGGTCAGCGGGACCTCCGGCCCGCCCCACCCCAACCGGGTGGTCGGCCGGTAGGCCAGCGCGTCCTCCAGCATCGCGGCGAGGCCCTCCGTGGCCCGCACGGTCATCCCGCCGTGCTGCACGACCCGGCTGCCCGGGACGTCCTCGTCGGCGTGCGCCCCGGTACTGAGGACGTAGCCGGTCCCCAACCGGTCGTCGAACCCGGTCACCTGCACGACGGCTCCTTCCTGCCGGTGTCCGAGGTGCCGACGGTAGCGAAACCCGTCCCTCCTCCAGGCGATGCACGGTGTGACGTCGCGCGTGCCGGGCGTGACGTGACGCGCGCGTGAGTACGGTCACCGCTCGCGGGCGTTTGCCACATGGCTACTCGTTGGTAACAATGAACGTCACAGTGGCACGGCGTGCCACTACGGCACGACGCTGGCAGAGTCACCGGGTACACGACGGGCGCGACGCCGCGGCCCACCTCCGCTCGGCAGAGCGCGCGGCACAGCACCGTCACGGTGACGCGAGACGGGACGGGACCGGACCACCGGTGCCGGACCGCGAATCAGGACGACGCGGTGTGCGCAGGCGCGCAGGCCGCCGCGGCAGGAGGTCGAAGAGGTCCTATGAAGATCGTGACCCTGGTGAAGCAGGTGGCCGACACCTACTCGGAGCGGAAGCTGTCCGACTCCGACCACACCCTGGACCGGGCGGGGACCGAGGCGGTCATCGACGAGATCAACGAGCGCGCGGTCGAGCAGGCGCTGCAGGTGAAGGAGGCCAACGAGGGCTCCGAGGTCGTCGTGGTGACGATCGGCCCGGACAGCGCCACCGACGCGATCCGCAAGGCGCTGTCGATGGGCGCGGACTCCGCGGTGCACCTGTCCGACGAGGCCATCCACGGCTCGTGCGCGGTGCAGACGGCGAAGGCGCTGACCAAGCTGATCGGCACGGTCGAGGGCTGGGACCTGGTGATCGCCGGCAACTCGGCGTCGGACGGCCAGATCGCGGCGGTGCCGGCGATGATCGCCGACCTGCTCGGGGTGCCCGCGCTGACCTGGGCCAACGAGATCTCGGTCGAGGGCACGACGGTGACCGCCAAGCGGGAGACCGACGACGGCGTCACCCGGCTGACCGCCGAGCTGCCCGCCGTCGTGTCGGTGGGGGAGAAGTCGGGCGAGCCGCGCTACCCCTCGTTCAAGGGGATCATGGCGGCGAAGAAGAAGCCGGTGACGTCGCTGGACCTGGCCGGTGCCGGGATCGACCCGTCCGAGGTGGGGCTGGCAAACGCGCTCACCACGGTCACGTCGTCCGCGCCGAAGCCGCCCAAGCAGGCGGGCGAGAAGGTGACCGACGAGGGCGACGGCGGCGCGAAGATCGCCGAGTACCTGGTCGGCCAGAAGCTGATCTGACCCGTCGGCGTAGTCGAAACCCCTTCTTCCTAGGAGACCGGAAACCATGGCTGAGGTACTGGTTCTCGTCGACCACGTCGACGGAGACGTCAAGAAGACCACCTACGAGCTGCTGACCGCCGCCCGCGCGCTGGGCGAGCCGTCCGCCGTCGTGGTGGGTGCCGCCGGGGTGGCGGACAAGCTGGCCGACGGGCTGGCGCAGAACGGCGCGGAGAAGATCTACGTCGCCGAGACCGACTCGACCGACTTCCTGGCCCCTGAGGTGGGGGTGCTGGAGGCGCTGGTCGGGTCCGCCTCGCCGGCCGCGGTGCTGATCTCGGCGTCGGCGAACGGCAAGGAGATCGCCGGGCGGCTCGCCGTCCGCACGAACTCCGGCCTGCTCGGCGACGTGGTCGGCGTCACCGCCGACGGCGTGGCGCACTCGGTGTTCGGCGGTGCCTACACCGCCGAGGCGAAGGCGAACACCGAGCACCCGGTGATCACCGTGCGCCCGGGCGCGATCGACATCGAGGCGAGCGCCGGTGCCGGTGCGCGGGAGACCGTCGAGGTCCCGGCGGCCGCAGGCCGGCAGGCCACGGTGACCGCCCGCGAGCCGATCGAGGGCGGATCGCGCCCGGAGCTGACCGAGGCGACCGTGATCGTCTCCGGTGGCCGCGGCGTCGGCTCGGCCGAGGACTTCACCGTCGTGGAGGGCCTGGCCGACTCGCTCGGCGCGGCCGTCGGCGCCTCGCGCGCCGCGGTCGACTCGGGCTACTACCCGCCGCAGTTCCAGGTCGGGCAGACCGGCAAGTCGGTGTCGCCGCAGCTCTACATCGCACTCGGCATCTCCGGGGCGATCCAGCACCGGGCCGGCATGCAGACGTCGAAGACGATCGTCGCGGTGAACAAGGACGAGGAGGCGCCGATCTTCGAGGTCGCCGACTTCGGCATCGTCGGTGACCTGTTCAAGGTCGCGCCGCAGCTGCAGGAGGAGATCACCAAGCGCAAGAGCTGACGCTCCGGCGTCCGCACCGGCGACGCCCGGCCACCGCCCCGCGCGGTGACCGGGCGTCGTCGCGTGCGGGGCCCGTTCACCTGTTGCCAACCGGCGCCTGCCTGCGCCGACACCCGGCCGACATCCCGCCCGGCCCCGTCGGGGGGCGTTCATCCCGGCGCCACCGCCGGACCGTCCGGGCGTCGGCTGCGGCCGGTACCAACACCGGTGTGAACCAGGTGATCGTCTCCACCCCGGAGACCGCCGCCCGGCGGTACTCCCTGCTGCTCACCACCGACGCCGACGACGTTGCCGCCGCGCAGGCACTACGGTACCGGGTGTTCGCCGGCGAGCTCGGGGCCCGGCTGCACTCCCCGGTGCCCGGCCGCGACGTCGACCGCTTCGATCCCTTCTGCGACCACCTCGTCGTCCGCGAGGACGCCACCGGCGAGATCGTCGGCACCTACCGGATGCTCCCGCCGCGCGGCGCGCACGAGGCCGGCGGGCTCTACGCCGACGGCGAGTTCGACCTGTCCGCGCTCGACCCGCTGCGCGGCTCGCTGGTGGAGACCGGCCGGTCCTGTGTGCACCCCGACCACCGGGCGGGCGCCGTCGTCGGGCTGGTGTGGGCCGGGCTGGCCCGTTACATGCTGCTCACCGGGCACCGCTGGCTGATCGGCTGCGCCAGCGTCGGGCTCGACGACGGCGGCAGCCGCGCGGCCGGCGTCTGGGAGACCGTCCGCGAGCGGCACCTCTCCCCGGCCGGGTACCGGACCGTCCCGCACCGGCCGTGGGACCCGGCCACCGCGCCGCGGCACCGCACGACGACGATGCCGCCGCTGCTGCGCGGCTACCTGCGGCTGGGAACCACGGTGTGCGGGCCGCCGGCGCACGATCCGGACTTCGGCGTCGCCGACTTCCCGGTGCTGCTCGGGATGGACCTGATGGACCCGCGCTACCGCCGGTTCTTCCTGGGTGACGCGCCCGCGGGGCCGCGGGGATGACGCTCGCGGCCGATCCGGCCGGCGGGACCGCGCCGCCCGCCGGGCCGCGACCTGCCCCGGGGGCGGACCCTGCACTGCCCACCGGGCCTGCCCCTGCACTGCCCACCGGGCCCGCCCTTGCTCTGCTTACCGGGCCTGCCCTTGCTCTGCTTACCGACCCGCGCCCGGCCGCCGCGCCCGCCCGATCCGCCCCGCCGGCCCTGCCCGCCCTGCCCGCGCGATCCGCCCCGCCCGCCCAGCCCGCCCTATCCGCACCGCCCGCCCTGCCGGCCCCGCCCGGTGCCGGTGTGCCGCCGCACGCCGGGGCCGGGCACAGGCACGGGCACCCGACCCATCCCACCGTGCCGCCGGCCGCGCAGCGGCCGGGCGGCCCCTGGGCCGCCTGGTCGCCGTGCACCGCCGACCAGTGCCTGCCCGCCCCGGCGACGACCGGCCGGTGGCGGCTGGTCCGCCGGGCCGCGGTGCTGCTCGCGGTGCTCGGCCTCGCTCTGCTCACCGTGCCGCCGGCCGCCGCGGCGGGCCCCCGGGCACTCGGCCCGGTGCTGCGTGCCCTGCACCGCGCGGTGCTCCGCGGGGCAGGGGTGCGGCTCGTCGTCCGGGGCGGTCCACTCGCCCCGCCGGACGGCCGCGGCGCGCTGGTCGTCGCCGACCACACGTCCTGGATCGACATCCCGGCGCTCGGCGCGCTCGGCCCGGTGACGATGCTCGCCAAGCGGGAGGTCCGGGACTGGCCGCTGATCGGGACGCTCGGCGCCGTGGTCGGCACGGTCTTCGTGCACCGCGAGGGCCTGTCCCGGCTGCCCGCGACCGTCGCGACGGTCACCGGCGCGCTGCGCTCCGGTGCGCTGGTCGGCGTGTTCCCGGAGGCGACGACCTGGTGCGGCGCGGTGGGCGGGGACTACCGGCGGGCCCCGTTCCAGGCCGCGATCGACGCTGCGGTGCCGGTCCGGCCGGTCACCATCGCGCTCACCACACCGGACGGACGCCCGACCGCCGCGGCCGCGTTCGTCGGTGGACAGTCCCTGGGGGACACGCTCGGGCGGGTCCTGCGGCTGCCCGGGCTGGTCTGCGAGGTGCGGGTGGGCGAGCTCGTCGAACCCGGGACCGACGACCGCCGCGGGCTGGCCCGGCGGGCCCGCGACCACGTCCGCCGCCCGGTGCCCGCGCCGGGGGTGCGCGCCGGACGCGGGTGAGGCGCCCGGTCCGCGCGCGCGGGGATTATCCTGGGTGCCGATGACGTACCTGGACCACGCGGCGACCACACCGATGCTGCCCGCAGCCGTCGCCGCCATGAGCGACGCGCTGGGCCGCACCGGCAACGCGTCGTCGCTGCACTCGTCGGGCCGCCGGGCCCGGCGCGAGGTCGAGGAGGGGCGGGAGCGGATCGCCGATGCGGTCGGCGCCCGGCCGTCCGAGGTCGTGTTCTGCGCCGGTGGGACCGAGAGCGACAACCTGGCCGTCAAGGGCCTGTTCTGGGCCCGCCGCACGGCCGACCCGCGCCGCACCCGGGTGCTGGTGTCCGCGGTCGAGCACCACGCGGTGATCGACGCGGCCGAGTGGCTGGTCGCGCACGAGGGCGCTCGGCTGCGGCTGCTCGAGGTCGATGCCACCGGCCGGGTCCGGCCGGAGACGCTGCGCGCGGCGCTCGCCGAGGACCCGGACGCGAACGCCCTGGTGTCGGTCATGTGGGCGAACAACGAGGTCGGCACGGTCAACCCGGTCAGCGAGCTGGCCGAGATCAGCCACGCGTTCGGCGTCCCGTTCCACACCGACGCCGTGCAGGCCGTCGGGATCCTCGACGTCGACTTCGCGGCGTCGGGCGCCGACGCGCTCACCCTGACCGGGCACAAGCTCGGCGGCCCGTACGGCGCCGGGGTGCTGCTGCTGGGTCGCGACGTCGAGTGCACCCCGCTGCTGCACGGCGGCGGCCAGGAGCGGGACGTGCGTTCCGGCACCCTCGACGTCCCGTCGCTGGCCGGGCTGGCGGCCGCGGTCACCGAGTCGGTCTCCACCGCCCCGTGGCGGCGCGCCGGGATCGCCGCGCTGCGCGACGAGCTGGTCGCCGCGGTGCTGGCCGAGGTCCCGGACGCGGTGCTCAACGGCGCCCCGCTCGGCGCCGACCGGCTGCCCGGCAACGCGCACCTGTCGTTCCCCGGCTGCGAGGGCGACAGCCTGCTGATGCTGCTCGACGCGCACGGCATCGACTGCTCGACCGGCTCCGCGTGCACCGCCGGCGTCGCGCAGCCCAGCCACGTGCTGCTGGCAATGGGCGCCGACGAGTGCACGGCCCGCGGCTCGCTGCGGTTCTCGCTCGGGCACACCAGCACCCGCGCCGACGTGATCGCGCTGGCCGGGGCGATCGGCTCGGTCATCGAGCGCGCCCGCCGCGCCGGGCGCACCCCCGCCACGGTGACGGGCTGATCCGGTGCGCGTCCTCGCCGCGATGAGCGGCGGCGTCGACTCCGCGGTCGCCGCCGCGCGGGCGGTGGCCGCCGGGCACGACGTCGTCGGTGTGCACCTGGCACTGTCCCGGACCCGCGACGCCATCCGCTCCGGATCCCGCGGGTGCTGCTCGAAGGAGGACTCGGCGGACGCCGCCCGCGCCGCCGACGTGCTCGGCATCCCGTACTACGTGTGGGACCTGTCCGAGGAGTTCACCCGGGACGTGGTGGACGACTTCGTCGCCGCCTACGCCGCCGGGGAGACCCCCAACCCCTGCCTGCGCTGCAACGAGAAGATCAAGTTCGCGGCGGTGCTGGACCGGGCGCTGGCGCTCGGCTTCGACGCGGTCTGCACCGGGCACTACGCGCGTCTCGACCCGGCGGTGCCGGAGCTGCGCCGCTCGGCCGATCCCGGCAAGGACCAGTCCTACGTGCTCGCCGTGCTGCGCGCCGGGCAGCTGCGGCACGCCATGTTCCCGGTGGGCGACACCCCGAAGCCGGAGATCCGGGCGGAGGCCCGGCGGCTCGGGCTGCGGGTGGCGGGCAAGCCGGACAGCCACGACATCTGCTTCATCCCGACCGGCGACACCCAGGGCTTCCTGCGCGACCGGCTGGGCAGCCGCCCCGGCACCGTCGTCGACGACGCGTCCGGCGAGGTGCTCGGTACCCACGACGGTGTGCACGGGTTCACCGTCGGGCAGCGCAAGGGCCTCGGCGTCGACCGGCCCGCCGCCGACGGGCGTCCGCGCTACGTGCTCGGGATCGAGCCGGTCGAGGGCACCGTGCGGGTCGGCCCGGACTCCGCGCTCGATGTGCGCTCGATCTCCGCGCACTCGCCGGTGTGGACCTCGGGGGTGGCCCCGGAGGCGCCCTTCGACTGCGTCGTGCAGGTGCGGGCGCACGGTGGGACGGCGGCCGCCGAGCTGACCCCGTCGGCCGGCGGGATGACGGTGGCGCTCGCCGAGCCGCTGCGCGGTGTCGCGCCGGGCCAGGCCGTCGCCTTCTACCGGCCCTCCGACGACGGCGACATCGTCCTCGGGTCCGCCACCATCGCCGGGACCGGCTGAGCCGGCCACCCCGCCCGGGATCGCACCCCGCCCGGGCGCTCGCTCCGCCACCCGGCCCGCCCGGTCGCCCTGCCCGCGCGGCCGCTCTGCCCGCGCGGCCGCTCTGCCCGCGCGGCCGCTCTGCCCGCGCGGCCGCTCTGCCCGCGCGGCCGCTCTGCCCGCGCGACCGCCCACCCGCGCGGCTGCTGCGTGGCCGCTCCGCCCGCCCGGCCGCGGTATGTCGCACCCCGGCGCCGTCGTCGCACCTGTTCCATCAGGTGCGGCGTCGCGCTGGGGGTGCGGCGACCCGTTCCCGGGGTGCGGTGTCGCGCTGGAGGTGCGGCGCCCACCTCCAGGGGCGCGCCGCACCCGGGGCGGTGACGCGGGGGTGGGGGTGGTCCTCGACTGCGTCCCGGGTCTGCTCGCACCCCGCCACTGTCTGCGCACCGGCTGGAGCGGGTGCGACGTCGCGCTGGGGGTGCGGCGACCCGTCCCCGGGGTGCGACGCCGCGCTGCGCCGATCCCCGGGGAAGCACGCGCCCACGAACGAGAGCACCGCTCTTGCGTTTCCCCACAGAAACGTGAACACTGCTCTCATGATGAACCAGCGCTCTCACTACAAGGCTCCCGGGCTCGTCACCCGCCGGCTGCTGAACCCCCTGGTCGCCGGTCTGACCCGGCTCGGCCTCCCGCTGGCCGGCTCGGCCGTGCTCGGCGTCCGCGGCCGCCGCTCCGGTGAGATCCGCACCGTCCCGGTCAATCCGCTGCCGTTCGACGGCCGCCGCTACCTCGTCTCCCCGCGCGGGGAGACGCAGTGGGTCCGCAACCTGCGGGTCGCGGGGGTGGCCGAGCTGAGGGTCGGGCGGCGGACCGAGCAGGTCCGGGCCGCCGAGCTGACCGGGCCGGCCGAGGCGGTCCCGGTGCTGCGGGAGTACCTGCGGCGCTGGGCGTGGGAGGTCGGGGCGTTCTTCGACGGCGTCGACGCCTCCTCGTCCGACGACGAGATGACCGCCGCGGCGGCCCGGCACCCGATCTTCGTGCTCTCCTGACCCTCGCCGCCGGACCGGTCGCCTGCCAGGCTGGCCCGATGGTCGACTCGAACTACCGCGCACCCGGGATCGTGCACCGGCGGCTGCTCAACCCGCTGCTCGGGGTGCTCGCGGGGCGTGGTGTCCTGCCCGGCGGGACCGTCCTGCTGGAGGTGCCGGGCCGGGTCAGCGGCCGGGTCCGCTCGGTGCCGCTGACCCCGTTCACCAGCGGGGACCGTCGCTACCTGATCTCGCCGCGGGGCGCGACCGACTGGGTGCGCAACCTCCGCGCCGCGGAGGGCCGCGCAGTGCTGCGGGCCGGCGCCGCGGAGCGGATCCGGGCGACCGAGCTCTCCGCGGACGACGCCGTGCCGGTGCTGCAGTCCTACCTGCGAGAGCTGGGCCGGATGGCGAAGGTCTTCTTCGACGATCTCACCCCGGACTCGTCCGCCGCCGAGATCGCCGCGGTCGCACACCGCTACCCGGTCTTCGTCCTCGCCGGCGACGGGTCGGCGCCGTAGCCGGCACCGCGGAGGGGGAGACTGGGCGGGTGAGTTCTGACGATCCGCTCGCCGCCGCGCTCGCCGCCGCCGGCCTGGGTGACGTGCGCCCCGGCGAGAGCCGCCCGCCCGAGCCCCGGATCGAGGTCGTCGACGCCGCGCCCGAGGAGCCCGCCGATCCGCGGGAGCTGTGGCCCACCGGCATCGCCACCGGGGTGGGGTCGCTGCCCGGGACCGACATCCGGGAGGCGGCGGCGCTCGTCGTCGGCGAGACGCCGGAGCTGCCCGCACTGCCGGAGCTGCCCGAGCGCGGCGTCGGCGCGGATATGATCGGCCGCACCGCCGGGCTGCTGGTGGACCTCGCGGTCGAGGTCGTCCCCACCGGCTGGCGGGTCACCGCGCGGCCGGGCCGCGACCTGCGCCGGGCCCGCGACCTGATGGCCGGCGACCTGGACGCGTTCGACGACGCCTGCGACCGCGCCCGCCCGGCCTGGGTCAAGGTCCAGGTTGCCGGGCCGTGGACGCTCGCCGCCGCGGTGGAGCTGGCGTCCGGGCACCGGGTGCTCACCGACCGCGGCGCCGTCCGCGAGTTCGCCGCCAGCCTCGCCGAGGGACTGCGCGGGCACGTCGCCGAGATCGCCGCGCGGACCGGGGCGTCGGTCGTCGTCCAGCTCGACGAGCCCGGCCTGCCCGCAGTGATCGCCGGCTCGCTGCCCACCGCGTCCGGCTACGGCACCGTCCGCGCGATCCGCGCCCCGGACGCGCAGGACGTGCTGCGCGACCTCATCTCCTCGGTGGACGCCCCGGTCGTCGTGCACTGCTGCGCCGACCGCCCGCCGATCCGGCTGCTCGCCGGGGCCGGCGCCGCCGCCGTCGGGATCGACGCGACCCGGCCCGCCTTCGCCGGCGCCTCCGCCGAGCCCGCCGCGCTGGACGCGATCGGCGAGACCTGGGACGCCGGGACGCCGCTGCTGCTCGGGCTGGTGCCGAGCACCGCGCCGCGCCGCGAGCCTGAGATCGGCGAGCTCGCCCGCGCCGGCTTCGAGCTCGCCGACCGGCTCGGGTTCGACCGGCACCGGCTGGCCCGGCTCGCCGTCCCGACCCCGGCCTGCGGGCTGGCCGGCGCCACCCCGGACTGGGCGCGCCGGGCACTGGAGCTCTCCCGCGACCTGGGCCGGGCCTTCGCCGACCCGGACGAGTAGCGGCTCACCGGCCGCCGCTCAGTTCAGCTTCCGGGTGCCCTCCGGCAGCCCGCCGCCGCGGTAGACGTCCTCGGCCAGCTCGGCCAGTGCGGTGAGCGCCACGTTCTGGCTCCACGGACCGTAGGAGACACGGGCGACGCCGAGCTCCTGCGCGGTCTTCAGCGGGATCGAGCCGGGGATGCCGATCAGGTTCACCTTCCGCTCGCCGAGGGCCTCGACCAGGCGTCCGACCTGGGTCTCGTCCAGCTTGCCGGGCACGAAGAAGTTGGACGCGCCGGCGTCGAGGTAGGCGCGGCCGCGCTCGATCGCGTCGTCCAGCACGGCAGCCGGGTCCTTGTCGCCCGCCTTGAGGAACGCGTCGGTGCGGGCGTTGAGCACGAAGTCGACGCCGGCCTTCTCGGCGGCGGCGACGGCCGCCTCGACCGCCTGCACCGCCTCGCGCAGCGGCTTGACCTGGTCCTCCAGGTTGGCGCCGACGATCCCGACGTCGATCGCGCGGGCGATCGTGCCGCCCGGGTCGCCGTAGCCCGCCTCCAGGTCGGCGGTCACCGGCAGGTCGCCCGCGGTCCGTGCGATCAGCCCGACGGCCGCGATCATGTCGTCGCGCGGGATGTTCTCGCCGTCGGCGTAGCCGTGCGCCGCGGCGATGCCGTGGCTGGCCGTGGCCAGTGCCGTCGTGCCGGGAGTCTCGGCGACGACCTTGGCGGTGATCGCGTCCCAGACGTTGACGACGAGCAGCAGATCCGGCGCGGCGTGCAGCTGCTGGAGCGCGGTGGCCTTGTCGGCGGTGGAGGTCATACGGCCACCGTAGGGCGGTCGCCGCCACACCGCCGGTCGGTCGCAGCCGGACACCTGCCGAGGGTGTACCCAGAACTGGGTATCTGCGGGCTCCCGGGGCGCGCTCGGGTGCCCGGAGTCGGCGATGCTGTGCCCGTGCTCCCCGACCCTGCCGCCGCCGCGCCGTCCGTCCCCGCGCCCGCAGTGGGTCTGGGCACCTCCGCGCTGGTGCTCGGTGTCCTCGGGACGCTGGCGGTCGCCGTCGCGGTGGCCCTGTCGATCGGCGCCCCGCCGGGCCTGGTGGGGCTCGCCCTCGCCTCGGGCGGGCTGGTGCTCGCGGCCGGCGGGCTGGTGCTGGGCACGGTGGCCGCGGTCCGCGGCGGGGTCCGCGGGAACCGGACGGCGATCTCGGCAGCGGGGCTGTCCGTCGTCGGCCTGTCCGGCGCGCTGATCTGGTTGGCCGCCTTCGTGATCACCATGCTGTCCGGGGCCCTGCCGGCCGCCCCGGGCGGCTCGGACGGTGCCGCGCCGCCGCCCTGCGCGCCGCCCTGACCGCCCTCCGGATGCGGTACCGGGTCCGGTCGCGGACGTCGCCGGGCCACCGGATTCCCGGCCGGGCCGCGCTCAGCGCGGGACGCCGAGCTGGTCGCGGATCGCGTCCATGTCGACCAGCGATCGGATCTCGGCGATCCGCCCGGCCTCGTACCGGTAGAAGGCGTGCTCGACGAACGAGATCGGCTCCCGGGCGGCGGGCAGGCCCCGGAACCCGGCCGGGGTGCAGTCGAAGCGGATCCGGCACGCGACCTGGTCGGCGTCGGTCACCAGCGTCTCGATCGCGTAGTGCAGGTCGGGGATCTCCGCGACGTCCCGGCGGAGCAGGTCCCCGAACGCGGCGACGGACAGCCGGCGTCCGTTGTGGACCACCGGATCGTGCACGAACCCGCCGAGGTCATCGAACCGTCGCTCGTTCAGGCAGGCGAGATAGGCCCGGTACTGGTCTCCTGGGCCGTCACCGGCGTCCATCGGAGCGCCGGCGCTACGAGATCGACGATCCGGCGGGCATGGCGTCGAGCCGCAGGTCCGGGAACTTGCGGGCGATGATGTCCATCCGCCACTTGTTGCTGAACAGGGCCAGGTACTCGCCGTCGGAGTCGCGGCGCAGCACCTCGCACTCGGACTGCGCGGACAGCAGCTCGACGGCGGCGGCCTCGGTGAGCCGGGCCACCTGGTAGGGCAGCCGGTCCAGCGAGACCGGCGCGTTGAACTCGGTCTCCAGCCGCCCGGTGACCACGTCGAACTGCAGCGGACCGACCGCGGCCAGCACCGGGGCCTGGTCGCCGCGCAGGTCCGAGCGCAGGATCTGGATGACGGCCTCGTTGCCGAGTTGCTCGATGCCCTTGCGGAACTGCTTGTACTTGCCGGCGTCCCGGGCGCGGATCACCGCGAAGTGCTCGGGCGCGAACGCCGGGATCGACGGGAAGTCGACCGGATCGGCGGCGTAGAGCGTGTCGCCGGGACGCAGTGCGGTCGCGTTGACCAGGCCGACGATGTCGCCCGGGTACGCCTCCTCGACGGTCCTGCGCTCGGCGCCGAACACCGACTGGGCGTACTTCGTCGCGAACGGCTTGCCGGTGGCGGCGTGCGTGAGCACCATCCCGCGCTCGAACCGGCCCGAGCAGATCCGCAGGAAGGCCATCCGGTCGCGGTGCGCCTTGTCCATCCCGGCCTGCACCTTGAACACCAGCCCGGACGTCGGCGCGTCCAGCGGGCGGTCCTGCCCCTCGACGTCGGGCCGCGCGGCCGGGGCCGGGGCGAGATCGACCAGCGAGTCGAGCAGCCGGGCGACGCCGATGTTGGACAGCGCCGAACCGAACAGCACCGGGGTGGCGCTGCCGGAGAGGAAGTCCTTCTCGTCCCAGGTCGCGCCGATCTCGTCGAGCAGGCCCAGCTCGTCCTGCGCGGTCTGCCAGTACTCCGGCTCCTGGGCGGCGATCGTGTCGGCGTCGACGACGGTCGCGGTCGCCTTCGTCGCACCGCCGGCGGCCCGGGTGAAAGCGGTGTACTCGCCGGTGGTCCGCTCGATCAGGCCCTTGAACTGGCCGGCGATCCCGAGCGGCCAGGTCAGCGGCATCGGGCGCAGGCCGATCGTCTGCTCGACCTCGTCGAGCAGCTCCAGCGCCTCCCGGCCTGGCCGGTCCCACTTGTTGACGAAGGTGACCACCGGGACGCCGCGGGACCGGCAGACGTCGAACAGCTTGAGGGTCTGCGGTTCGAGACCCTTGGCAGCGTCGAGCAGCATCACCGCGGCGTCGACGGCGGCGAGCACCCGGTAGGTGTCCTCGGAGAAGTCGCCGTGACCGGGGGTGTCGAGCAGGTTGATGACGCAGTCGCGGTAGGCGAACTGCAGCACCGCCGACGACACCGAGATGCCGCGGGCCCGCTCCATCTCCATCCAGTCGCTGGTGACGCCCTTGCGGCCGGACTTGCCGTGCACCGCGCCCGCCGAGTCGATGACCTCCGCGTGCAGCGCGAGGGCCTCGGTCAGGGTGGACTTGCCGGCGTCCGGATGGGAGATGACGGCGAACGTGCGCCGGCGCGCGGTCTCGTCGAGTACGTGCGCGTCCTGCGTGTCGGTCACGGATCCCAGAATAGGTGCGGCGGATCAGCCGGACGACGGTGCCCGGCTCAGGTCCACGACGCAGAACACGTTGCCGTCCGGGTCGGCGAGCACGACGAAGTCCGGATCGGCCGGGTAGCCGTCCCAGTCCGGCCGGGTGGCGCCCAGCCCGAGCAGCCGCGCGACCTCGCTGGCCTGCTCGGCGGTGGTGTCGACGAACAGGTCGAGATGCAGGCGCGGCCGGGGCTCCGGTGGCGAGACGCTGCGCATCAGGCCGAGCGTGCGGGCGCCGTCCGGTCCGGTCAGGGTGCGCCAGGCCGCGCTCGACCACTCGTCGGAGACGGTCAGGTGCAGGGCGGCCGACCAGAACGCGGCGGCGCGATCGAGATCGGTGACACCGACGACGGGGAAGCCGAGACGCAGCATGTCTGCCAGCATGACGCGAGGAACGGGAACGGCCCGGCCGCACCGAGGTGCGACCGGGCCGTCCGTCCCGAACTGACGCGCCGCTCCCACCACGAAGCGACATGACTTAACTTAGGTGAGCCTGACCTAACTGTCAACGGTGCGTTCGAGGATCTCCCGCATGTCGGGAAGATCGAAGTACTCGACCGTCGCCCAGGCGCTCGGGCTGCCGTGGTGCGGGTCCGCCCCGGCCGCCAGCAGGGCCGTCACCGACTGCGCCGAGCGGGCGAACAGTGCCGCCGCGATCGCCGTCTGGCCCCGGTCGTTGGTCCGGTCCGGGTCCGCGCCGCGGGCCAGCAGGTCCGCGACGATCGGCGGATGCCCGTGGTACGCGGCCAGGATCAGCAGCGTGTCGCCCTTCGGGTCGGTGATCTCCACCGGCACCCCGGCGTCGAGGTAGCCGGCCAGCTCCGCTGCCGCGCCCGCCCTGGCCAGGTCGAACAGCCGGTGCGCGAGCTCCACCGCGGCCGGGTCCGGGCCGCCGTCGGTGCCGTTCCTTCCGCCGTCCGTCATGGGGTCACCGTAGGTTCGCCCGGTCGGTCGCGCTCGCCCGCCGGTGACTGTCGGGGGTCGCCGCTAACCTGCCCGACGTGAGTTCTGAGAGCGACGGGCAGGCCCGCGACCGGCACGCGAAGCTGGCGGCCGAGGTGGCCGACCATCAGTTCCGCTACTACGTGCTGGACTCGCCCGTCGTGTCCGACGGCCAGTTCGACGAGCTCTGGCACGAGCTGCTCGCCCTGGAGGGGGCGCATCCGGAGCTGGCCACGCCGGACTCGCCGACCCAGCGGGTCGGCGGCAGCTTCTCCACCGAGTTCGTCGCGCACGACCATCTCGAGCGGATGCTCTCGCTGGACAACGCCTTCTCTCCGGAGGACCTGCGGACCTGGCAGGAGCGGGTCACCCGGGAGGTCGGCGAGAACCTGCATTACCTCTGCGAGCTCAAGATCGACGGGCTCGCGGTGAACCTGCTCTACGTGCGCGGCACGCTGACCCGCGCGCTCACCCGCGGGGACGGGCGCACCGGCGAGGACATCACCCTCAACATGCGCACCCTGGCCGAGGTCCCGGTCACGCTGACCGGCACCGACGAGTTCCCGGTGCCGGAGCTGGTCGAGGTGCGCGGCGAGGTGTACTTCCGGCTGGAGGACTTCGACCGGCTCAACGCCTCGCTGGTCGAGGCGGGCAAGGAACCGTTCGCGAACCCGCGCAACACCGCCGCCGGATCACTGCGGCAGAAGGACCCGCGGGTCACCGCGTCGCGCAACCTGCGGCTGATCTGCCACGGTCTCGGCCGCCGCGAGGGATTCACCCCGCGCACCCAGTCCGAGGCGTACGACGCACTGGTCGCCTGGGGGCTGCCGATCTCCCCGCGCACCAAGGTGCTCCGCGGGATCGAGGCGGTGATCGAGTTCGTCGAGTACTGGGGCGAGCACCGGCACGACGTCGAGCACGAGATCGACGGCGTCGTCGTCAAGGTCGACGAGGTCGCGCTGCAGCGCAGGCTCGGCGCCACCTCCCGCTTCCCGCGCTGGGCGATCGCCTACAAGTACCCGCCGGAGCAGGCGACCACCCGGCTGCTCGACATCCGGGTCAACGTCGGGCGCACCGGCCGGGTCACCCCGTTCGCCGTCATGGAACCGGTCAAGGTCGCCGGCTCCACGGTCGAGATGGCGACCCTGCACAACGCCGACGAGGTCCGCCGCAAGGGCGTGCTGATCGGCGACCGGGTGGTGATCCGCAAGGCGGGCGACGTGATCCCCGAGGTGCTCGGCCCGGTCACCGACCTCCGGGACGGCACCGAGCGCGAGTTCGTGATGCCGACCCACTGCCCGGAGTGCGGCACCGCGCTCGTGCAGCAGAAGGCCGGCGACGTCGACCGGCGCTGCCCGAACGCCCGCTCCTGCCCGGCGCAGCTGCGGGAGCGGCTGTTCCACGTCGCCGGGCGCGGCGCGTTCGACATCGAGGGGCTCGGCTACGAGGCGGCGGTGGCGCTGCTGACCTCCGGCGTGCTGACCGACGAGGGCGACGTCTTCTCGCTCACCGAGGACGACCTGCTGCGCACCGAGCTGTTCCGCAACCAGAAGGGCGAGCTCACGGTCAACGGCCGCAAGCTGCTCACGAACCTGGAGGCGGCCAAGGACCGGCCGCTGTGGCGGGTGCTGGTCGGGCTGTCGATCCGGCATGTCGGGCCGACCGCGGCCCAGGCGCTGGCCCGCGAGTTCGGCTCGATGGAGGCCCTCGAACGGGCCGCGGCGCAGGCGAAGGAGGGCACCGAGGCCGCCGGGGTCGCGATCGTCTCCGACGGGACGGCGGGGGAGGAGGACTCCGCTGCCGAGTCGGGGGGTGCCGAGTCCGGGGCCGCCGAGCCCGGAGTTGCCGAGCCCGGAGTTGCCGAGCCCGGAGTTGCCGAGCCCGGAGCCGCCGAGCCCGAGGCTGCGGATGCCGAGGCAGCGGTCGCCGAGGCCGCCGCTGCCGAGGCCGAGAAGCAGGAGCGCGCCGCCACGCGCGCCCGGGCGAAGGCGGTCGCCGAGGCACTCGCCCCGATCGCCGGTGTGGACGGCGTCGGCCCCACCATCGCCGCCGCGGTGCGCGACTGGTTCTCCGTCGACTGGCACCGCGATGTGGTGCAGAAGTGGCGGGCGGCCGGGGTCCGGATGGAGGACGAGATCGACGACTCGGTCCCGCGCTTCCTGGAGGGCCTGTCGATCGTGATCACCGGGTCGATGGAGCGCTGGTCCCGGGACGAGGCGAAGGAGTCGATCATGGCCCGTGGTGGCCGCGCCGCCGGGTCGGTGTCGAAGAAGACCGCGTTCGTGGTGGCCGGGGAGGCACCCGGCTCCAAGTACGAGAAGGCCGTCGAGCTCGGCGTCCCGGTCCTTGACGAGGCCGGGTTCGAGGTGCTGCTCGATCGCGGCCCGGACGCGGCCCGGGAGCACGCCTCGGCGGAGTGAGCCCGGCGGACCGGGCAGCACGGGCCGGCCCGACGCGCCCGAGGGTGGCCGCTCGATCACCGCGCGTGTCCGCCCGGCGCGGGGGTCCTGCCGGACGGCGACGTCACCCGGTGCGTGGCGCGTCCGGGCGCCGTCGTCCGCGGTCGACCACCTAGTCTCGGTCCGACGGTCCGATACGGACCGGTCGACGGATCGAAGCGGAGGAACACGGTGTTGCAGGCGGCGCTCAACGGGTCACGACCGGCGGATGCCCATCCGGCCCTCCCGGTGCTGCCGCGCCACCTGGCCCGCGACGCCCGCGCGGTCGCCCGGCTCGGCGTCACCTCGGTGCACGTCCACCCGCGCGACGACGACGGGCTGGAGACGATCGAGCCCGCCGTGGTCGGCGACGTCGTGGCGCTGATCCGCCAGGAGGCGCCCGGCATCGAGGTCGGCGTGCCGACCGGCCGCTGGATCCAGCCGGACCCGGCCGACCGGGTGGAGACCGTGCTGACCTGGGGCCGGCTCGGCTCCGGCAAGCCCGACGTGTGCGGCGTCAACGTGCACGAGCTGGGCTGGACCGACGTGTGCCGGGCCGCCTGGTCGGTCGGCATCGCCGTCGAGCTGGGCGTCTGGACCAGCGGCGACGCGGTGACCCTGCGCCAGAACGGCCTCCCGCCGGGCACCCGCCGGGTGATCGCGGAGTCCACCGTCGTCGATCCGGAGACCGCCGTCGCCGAGGGCATCCGGATCCTGCGCGCGCTCGGCCAGCCGCCCGTCCCCGTGCTGCTGCACGGCGAGGAGGAGGGCGCCTGGCCGGTGCTGGAGTACGCGACCCGGGTCAACATCGACACCCGGATCGGCTTCGAGGACGTCCTGGTCCGGCCGGACGGCTGGCTGGCCACCGGGAACGACGACCTGGTCCGCACCGCGCTGTCGATCCGGGTCTGAGCGCCGCCGGCACACACCCCGTGGCCCTGCCGCACACCCGTCGCAGCAGGTGTGCGGCAGGGCCACGGGGTGTGTGGCCTGGGCGTCAGACTTTGAGGACGGTGGCGACTATCCCGGCCAGGTGCGCCAGCCGGGCCAGCTCGGAGGGCCGGAACACCGGGCCGCCCGGCCGCCCCACCACCAGCGTCTTCGGCGGCACGCCCGATCCGAACGGCGCAGCCGCCAGCTCGGTGTCCATCGCCCGCCAGGGCTCCGGCACCCAGTGCCGCTCGTCGAGCGCGATCGCCCGGTCCAGCGGCAGCCACGGCAGGTCGCCGGTGCGGGTCTCGGGTGCGGCGGAGCTCTCCGCGATCCGGTAGGACCGGCCGTCCTCACTGACCGCGACCAGCGCCCAGCCGGCCCGGAACAGCCGGGGGACCTCCGCGGCGAGCAGGTCGAGCCCGTGCCCCGGGTCACCGGCGATCTCGTCCAGCAGCTCCAGCTCGCGGTGCGTGTCCAGCTGCCCGGTGTGCGGGCGCACCGACTCGACCACGACACCCGGCACCGACTCCGCCGCGGTGATCAGCACGTCCGGCGGGCGGTGCGCGGACAGCTCGACGGCGATGTCGTCGACCGCCTGCCCGTCGCTGCGCTCGACGACGTCCACGCTGAGGATGTCCGCTCCGGCCCCGCCGAGGGCGGAGGCGACGGCCCCGAGGTTTCCGGGCTTGTCCGGGAGGATGACCCGGAGCAGGAACGACACGAACGGATCCTCTCCCTCTGCTCGGACGCCCTGGTGGCATGCCGGTGCACCCGCACCGCGGCGGCGAGGCCGTGACCGTCCGCGACTGGGGGCGCGGAGGGTTCCGGGCGGGAACAGTGATCCTGCCACCCTGGCCCCCGCCCGGTCATCATCTCCCCGCCCCGCACCACCCGCGGGGCCGGTCACCGGGGGGCGGTCGGCCGCCGGACCGGCGGGAATAGACTTGGCCGCACACCGGCGCACGCGTCCGTCGCGGACGTGTCGGGTGGTGTTCCGGGCGGGCCGCCCCACCGCGGTCGCAACACCGTCGTCGCTGCGCCGGACGGGACCCGCGCATCCGGATCCGCCCCGGGCCCGCGAGCCAGAACCATCCCGAGGAGGGGCATGACCACCGATTCCCCCGCAGCAGGCGGGGCCATCACCCGGGACGAGGTCGCGCACCTCGCCCGGCTGGCCCGCCTGGCCGTCACTGAGCAGGAGCTGGACGTCTTCGCCGGCCAGCTCGACGTGATCATCGGCTCGGTGGCGCGGGTCGGGGAGGTCGCCGCCGACGACATCCCGCCGACCTCGCACGCCGTGCCGCTGGAGAACGTCTTCCGGCCCGACGAGGTCCGCCCCGGCCTCACCCAGGAGCAGGCGCTCGCCGGGGCGCCGGCCGCCGAGGACGGACGCTTCCGGGTGCCGCGGATCCTGGGGGAGGATGCATGAGCAGCGAGCTGATCCGGCTGACCGCGGCCGAGCTGGCCGGGAAGATCCACTCCCGGGAGGTGTCCGCGGTCGAGGCCGCGCAGGCGCACCTGGACCGGATCGCCGCCGTCGACGGCGGTGACACCGGGGTGCACGCCTTCCTGCACGTCGGGGCGGAGTCCGCACTGGCCGCCGCGCAGCGCACCGACGCCGCGCTCGCCGCCGGGGAGCCCGCCTCCCCGCTGGCCGGGGTGCCGCTGGCGCTCAAGGACGTCTTCACGACCTCCGACATGCCCACCACCTGCGGCTCGAAGATCCTCGAGGGCTGGCAGCCGCCGTACGACGCGACCGTCACCGAACGGCTGCGCGCCGCCGGGATCACCGTCCTCGGCAAGACGAACATGGACGAGTTCGCGATGGGCTCCTCCACCGAGCACTCGGCGTACGGGGTCACCCGCAACCCGTGGGACACCACCCGGGTGCCGGGCGGCTCCGGCGGCGGCTCCGCGGCGGCGCTCGCCGCGTACGAGGCGCCGCTGGCGATCGGCACCGACACCGGCGGCTCGATCCGCCAGCCGGCCGCCTTCACCGGCACCGTCGGGGTCAAGCCCACCTACGGCCAGGTGTCCCGCTACGGGCTGGTGGCCTGCGCGTCGTCGCTGGACCAGGGCGGGCCGTGCGCCCGCACCGTGCTCGACGCGGCGCTGCTGCACGAGGTCATCGGCGGGCACGACCCGCGCGACTCCACCTCGATCGACCGGCCGGTCCCGGCCGTCGTCGAGGCCGCGAAGCTGGGCGCCACCGGTGACCTGTCCGGGGTGCGCGTCGGCGTCGTCCGCGAGCTGGGCGGCGAGGGCTACCAGCCGGGCGTCCGCGCCGCCTACGACGCGTCGCTGCGCCGGCTGGAGAAGCTCGGCGCCGAGCTGGTCGAGGTGTCCTGCCCGCACTTCGAGTACGGCATGGCCGCCTACTACCTGATCCTGCCCAGCGAGGTGTCGTCGAACCTGGCCCGGTTCGACGCCATGCGCTACGGCCTGCGCGCCGCGGAAGGGAAGTCCGCGGAGGAGGTCATGGCCAACACCCGCGAGCAGGGCTTCGGACCCGAGGTGAAGCGCCGGATCATGCTCGGCACCTACGCGCTGTCGAGCGGCTACTACGACGCCTACTACGGCCAGGCGCAGAAGGTCCGCACGCTGATCAGCCGGGACTTCGACGCCGCGTACGCCCAGGCCGACGTGCTGGTCTCGCCGACCACACCGACCGTGCCGTTCCCGATCGGGGACAAGGTCGACGACCCGCTGGCCATGTACCTCAACGACCTGGCCACCATCCCGACCAACCTGGCCGGGGTGGCCGGGATGTCGGTGCCGGCGGGGCTCTCCGAGGGGCTGCCGACCGGGCTGCAGATCATGGCGCCCGCGCTCGGTGAGGCCGTGATGTACCGCGTCGGGGCGGCGTTCGAGGCCGCCCGCGACGCCGACGAGGGTGGCCCGCTGATCGCTCGGGTCCCGGAGGTTGCAGGGGTGACCGCATGACCGCGTCCATCGAGCTCGTGGACTTCGACGACGTCGTCGCCCGCTTCGATCCCGTGCTGGGCATCGAGGTGCACGTGGAGCTGTCGACGAACACCAAGATGTTCTGCGGCTGCCCGACCGAGTTCGGTGCCGAGCCGAACACCCAGGTCTGCCCGGTCTGCCTGGGCCTGCCCGGCGCGCTGCCGGTGGTCAACCGGACCGCGGTGGAGTCGGCGATCCGGATCGGCCTGGCGCTGAACTGCTCGATCGCCCCCTGGGGCCGGTTCGCCCGGAAGAACTACTTCTACCCGGACATGCCGAAGAACTTCCAGACCTCCCAGTACGACGAGCCGATCGCCGTCGACGGGTTCCTGGACCTCACCCTCGACGACGGCGAGGTCGTCCGGATCGGGATCGAGCGGGCGCACATGGAGGAGGACACCGGCAAATCGCTGCATGTGGGCGGCGCGGACGGCCGGATCCACGGCGCCGACCACTCGCTGCTCGACTACAACCGGGCCGGCGTCCCGCTGATCGAGATCGTCACGAAGATGATCCCGGACACCGGCGCCCGCGCGCCCGAGGTGGCCCGCGCCTACGTCACCGCGCTGCGCGACCTGATCTCCTCGCTCGGCGTCTCCGACGTCCGGATGGACCAGGGCTCGATGCGCGCCGACGTGAACCTGTCGCTGTCCCCGGCGGGCAGCGGCACGCTCGGCACCCGCACCGAGACCAAGAACGTCAACTCGCTGCGGTCGGTCGAGCGGGCGGTCCGGCACGAGATGGGCCGGCAGGCCGCCGTGCTCGACGCCGGGGCTGCGATCGTCCAGGAGACCCGGCACTTCGACGAGGCCACCGGGCACACCCGGGCCGGGCGGCGCAAGGAGACCTCGGAGGACTACCGGTACTTCCCGGAGCCCGATCTGGTCCCGATCGCGCCGAGCGCGGAGTGGATCGAGGAGCTGCGCGGCACCCTGCCCGAGCTGCCCTGGGAGCGGCGCCGCCGGATCCAGGACGAGTGGGGCATCTCCGACGAGGAGATCCGTGACCTGGTCAACGCGGGCGCGCTGGAGCTGGTCGAGGCCACCGTCGCGGCCGGGGCGCCGTCGCAGGAGGCCCGCTCGTGGTGGGTGTCCTACCTCGCCCAGCAGGCCAACACCCGCTCGGTCGAGCTCGCCGACCTCGCGATCACCCCGGAGCAGGTCGCCCGGGTGATCGAGCTGGTCGCGGCCGGGGAGCTGACCAACAAGCTCGCCCGCCAGGTCGTCGACGGCGTGCTCGACGGCGAGGGCGGCCCGGACGAGGTCGTCGCGGCCCGCGGGCTGAAGGTCGTCTCCGACGAGGGCGCGCTGATCGCCGCCGTCGACGCGGCCCTGGCCGAGCAGCCGGACGTCGCGGAGAAGATCCGCGGCGGCAAGGTGGCGGCGGCGGGTGCGATCGTCGGTGCGGTCATGAAGGCCACCAAGGGCCAGGCCGACGCCAAGCGCGTGCGCGAGCTGGTCGTCGAGCGCGTCGGCGCCTAGCCCGCACCCCGTCGCCCCGGTCCGCACCCGCCGCAGCAGGTGCGGACCGGGGCGGCCGGGTGCGAACCTCAGATCGCGGACTCGCCGCCCCCGGTGGGCGGCTGGATGCGCACCACCCGGTCGTCGGTGCGGCCCGGGGCGGGGCCGTCACGGTTGACGGTGCCGAGCCAGAGCAGGCCGTCGGGGGCGCGGGTCACCTCGCCGACCGCCCCATAGATCTCCTCCAGGACGGGCTTCGGGTCTCCGGTGAACGCGCCGTCGCGGCCCGGGGTGAGCAGGAACAGCGCCTCGGCGCCGGACTGGGCCACCACCAGCGTGCCGGGCAGCACGGTGCAGCCCGTGACACCGGGCCGCTCCGGCCATGTCCAGGCCGGAGCCCCGAGCGTTCCCCGGCCCACCCGGTAGAGGACGTCGCGGGCCGGGGCCCGGTCGGTCACCCAGGTGGTGTCCGCGGCCGGATCCACGCAGATCCCGCCCGGATCGGTGAGGCCGCGGGCCAGCACCGGTGACGCGGGATCGGGGTTCCCCGGAGCCGGCCGGCCGAGCGTGTCGATCCGCAGCACCGCGCCGGCCAGCGGGCCGTCGCCCGCTCCGGTGGCGACGACCAGATGGGCGTCGTCGGCCGCGAGCCCCCCGCCCGCCGTGTTCGGCAGCCCGGTCAGCACCGGCTTCGGCTCCTCGCCGGGCGCGATCCGCAGCACCTGCCCGCCATCGGGGGTCCCGGCCAGCACGTAGAGCAGCCGGTCCTCGGCGTAGCCGGGGGAGAGCACCAGGCCGTTGATCCCGGTGGCCGGATCGACCGGCACGGTCGCGATCTCCACCGGGTCCGCACCGCGGCGCACCTGCAGCACCCGCCCGGTCCGGCGCTCGGCGACCAGCGCCTGGTCGCCGGGGGGCAGCACGGCGATCGCACCGACCGGGCCCAGGCAGGCCGCGACCACCTGCGGATCCGGGTCTTCGCACGGCCCGGCCGGCGGCGGCGCCTGCTGCTGTTGCTGCGGGCCGGGCGCCGGCTCGGTCGGCGGCGGCTCGGTCGGCGCGATCTGCGGCGGACCGCCCAGCTCGCCCTCGCCCTCCGCCTGCGGCCGCCAGTCCCGGGCGCCCTCGTCCGGGAACGTCGCGCAACCGGTCACGAGCACGAGCAGCGCCGCGACGGTCAGCAGCAGGCGGACGTTCACGAGGGTCCACGGTAGGCGGGGCGAGGTGAGCGCCGGGTGAGTACGGTCCGGGGCATGAGCCCCGTGACCGTTCTGGTGCCCCAGGCCGAAGGAATCGAGATCCTGTCCGAGGTGGACGGCCTGCACCCGGTCCTCTACGACCCGCAGCAGCCGCTGCCCGCCCAGGCGGCCACCGCCACCGCCCTCGTGCCGCCCTTCCTCGCGACCTCGGATGCGATCGCGCTGACCGAGGGAATGCCGGAGCTGAAGATCGTCCAGCTCCTCACCGCGGGTGCCGAGGCCTGGATCGGGAGGCTGCCCGACGGCGTCGCGCTGTCCGACGGCCGTGGTGCGCACGGCGGCGCGACCGCCGAGTGGGTGGTGGCGGTGCTGCTGGCGGTCTACCGGCACCTCGACCGGTTCGTGCTCGCCCAGGAGCGTGGCGAGTGGGACTATCACCGCACCGAGGAGCTGGCCGGCAAGAGGATCCTGATCGTCGGCGCGGGTGACGTCGGCGCGAAGACCAGGGCCCGGCTCGAACCGTTCGAGGTCGAGATCACCATGGTCGGCCGCACCGCCCGGGACGGCGTGCACGGCTGGGACGAGCTGCCGCAGCTGCTGCCCGGGCACGACGCGACGGTGCTGATCGTCCCGCTCACCGACGAGACCCGCGGCATGGTCGACGCGGAGTTCCTGGCCGCGATGCCGGACGGCGCGCTGCTGGTCAACGGCGCCCGCGGCCCGGTGTGCGACACCGACGCACTGCTCGCCGAGCTGAACTCCGGCCGGCTGCGCGCGGCCGTCGACGTCACCGATCCGGAGCCGCTCCCGGAGGGGCACCCGCTGTTCTCCGCGCCGGGTCTGCTGCTCACCCCGCACGTCGGGGGCAGCGTCCCGCTGGCGATGCGCCGCGCGTACGGCGTCGCGGCCGAGCAGCTGGCCGCGTTCGCCGCCGGTGACGAGCCGCCGAACCTGGTCACCGGTGCCTATTAGTCGGGGGACGCGCCGGGGGAAACCCGCAGGTGGGCGGCCCACCCGCCGGTAGGGTCCGCGGTATGAGCGGGCCCACGCAGCAATACGACTGGGGCAGTGTCTCCGGTGACGAACCGCCGGAGCGGACACGGCCGGAACGGTTGCCGGTACCGGCGCACGTCTCGTCGGACATCGGGCTGTTGATCCTGCGCGTCGTGGTCGGCGGGAGCTTCGTCGCGCACGGCGTGCAGAAGGTGTTCGGCCTGCTCGGCGGGCTCGGCCCGGCCGGCACCGCCGAGGCGCTCGACGGGCTCGGGTTCACTGCGTTCGCGCTGCCGCTGGCCTGGGTGCTCGGCGTCGGGCAGCTCGTCCTCGGCGCGTTGCTGGTCCTGGGCCTGCTCACCCCGTTCGCGGCGGCCGGGCTGCTCGCCACCAAGATCGTCGCGATCGTGCTGTCGCTCGGGCCGGACGGCCCGGTGGTGCCGCTGTTCGCCGCGGACGGCCCGAACTCCCTGGAGCTGCACCTGTTGCTCGGCGGCGGTGTCGCCGCACTGCTGTTCACCGGTGCCGGCCGGATCGCGCTCGACGCGGGCCGCACCTACCAGCGCCGCCCGCTGCCCTGGTCGGTGCTCGCGCTCGTCATCGGGGTGGGGGTCGCCCTGCTGGCCCTGTTCGTGCTGCGTCGATGACGGCACCACCCGACGACGTCTGGCTCGGCCCGCTCGCGACGCGGCTGCGGCACGAGGTGCGGGTCGTCGGCCGGGAACCGCTGGCCGGCGGCTACGCCTCGGCGGCGGTCGAGCGGATCGACCTCGACGACGGCTCGTCGGTGGTGCTGAAGGCGGCCGGTGCCGAGGAGGTCGCGGCGCTGCGCGCGGTCGCCGTCGTCAACGGCCCGATGCGGGTGCCCCGGCTGCTGGTCACCGGCGACGGGTGGATCGTGCTCGCGCACGAGACCGGCGGTCCGCTGCCCCCCGGCACCCCGGTCCCCGACGACGCCTGGCGCACCCTGGCGCTGGTGCACGCGCACTGGCGGCGGAACCGGCCGCGCGGCATCCCGGTCGTCGATCCGACCTGGTGGGGGCGGCTGTGCGCACTCGCCTCGATGGGCCTGCAGGCGGCCGCCGTCCGGGACCCGGACGGCCGGCAGGCCCATCTCGACGCCGACGCCGTCGTCCGGACCTGGGCGACCGACGACCGGATCGGCACCGCGCTCGCCGCGCTGCCCCGCACGCTTTGCCACGGCGACGCGCACCGCGGGAACGTGCACACCGGACCGTCCGGGAGCGTGCTGTTGGACTGGGGGAACGCCCGCGTCGCACCCGGGTCGCTGGACGCCGTGGTGCTCGCCGCGCCGCCGCCCGACGGGCCCGCGGACGCCCCGGCCGAGCCGGTCCCGCAGCTGTACCGCGACACCATGCACGCCGCGCTCGGCGCGCCCGACCCGCCCGCGATGGTCGCCGTCGAGTCGGCCTGGGCGCGGATCGCGGCGCACCTGCAGTACCTGCCGTTCGCGGCCGACCACCAGGGCCCGGAGCGGGTCAGCTCGATGGTCCGGGCCGCGTCCGCGGCGCTCGCCGAGCTCGACGACGCACTGGGTGGGCGACGGCTCCGGTGAACGACCGGATCAGCGACCCACGTTGCGCTGCAGGTGCGCCGGGTAGCGCTCACCGGCCACCGCGTCGGCCGGCGCCGCGCGCTCGATCTCGGCGAGCTCGTCGGCGGTGAGCTCCAGCTCCGCGGCGGCGACGTTCTCCTCCAGGTAGCGGCGCCGCTTCGTCCCCGGGATCGGGACGACGTGCTCACCGCGGGCCTGCACCCAGGCCAGCGCGAGCTGCCCGGCGGTCACCCCGCGGCGCTCCGCGACGGCCCGCAGGGCGTCCACGATCGCCAGGTTGGCGGCCAGGTTCTCCTCGGAGAAGCGGGGCATGCCACGCCGCATGTCACCCTCGCCGAGCTGCCCGGGCGAGGTGATCGCCCCGGTGAGGAACCCGCGCCCGAGCGGGGAGAACGGCACGATCCCGACGCCGAGCTCCGCGCACACCGGCGCGACGGCGTCCTCGATGCCGCGGGTCCACAGCGACCACTCGGACTGCACCGCGGCCGGTGGGTGCACGGCGTGCGCACGACGGACCGTGTCCGCGCCGCACTCGGACAGCCCGTAGTGCCGGATCTTGCCCGCCTCGATCAGCTCGACGAGCGCGCCGACGGTGTCCTCCACCGGGACGTCCGGGTCGATCCGGTGCTGGTAGTACAGGTCGACGTGGTCGACCCCGAGCCGGCGCAGCGACTCGTCGATGCAGCGGTGCACGTAGGCCGGGTCGCCCTGCGCGGCCTGGTTGCCGGCGGCGTCGCGGACGATCCCGAACTTCGTCGCCAGCACCACCTCGTCCCGCCGACCGGCGATCGCCCGGCCGACGAGCTCCTCGTTGCCGCCGCCGCCGTACACGTTCGCGGTGTCCAGCAGGGTGACGCCGAGCTCGAGCGCGCGGTGGATCGTCGCGATCGACTCGGTGTCGTCGCCCGCGCCGTAGCCCTGGCTCATGCCCATGCAGCCCAGGCCCTGTGCGGAGACCGTCAGCGACCCGAGCGTGCGGGTCCCGATGCCCATGCCGGCGCTCAGGGGATCCGGCGGACGGCGCCGGTGTCGGCGCTGGTCGCCATGTGCGCGTACGCCCGGAGCGCCTTGGACACGGTCCGCTGCCGGTCCACCGGCTGCCACGGCCGCTCGGACGCCTCCATCTTGGCCCGCCGGTCGGCGAGCACCTCCGGCTCGATCAGCAGCTCCAGCGAGCGGGCGCGCACGTCGAGCCGGACCCGGTCGCCGTTCTCCACCAGCCCGATCGTCCCGCCCGCCGCGGCCTCGGGGGAGATGTGCCCGACCGAGATGCCCGACGAGCCACCGGAGAACCGGCCGTCGGTGATCAGCGCGCACGCCTTGCCGAGCCCCGCGCCCTTGAGGAACGCGGTCGGGTGCAGCATCTCCTGCATGCCCGGCCCGCCCGAGGGGCCCTCGTAGCGGATCACCAGCACGTCACCGGGCTTGATGTCCTTGCGCAGGATCGCCGAGACCGCGTCCTCCTGGCTCTCCAGGACGACGGCCGGGCCCTCGAACTCCCAGATGTCCTCCGGGATCCCGGCGGTCTTGATCACTGCTCCGTCGACGGCCAGGTTGCCGCGCAGCACGGCCAGGCCGCCGTCGGCGGAGTAGGCGTGCTCCAGGTCCCGGATGCAGCCGCCCGCGGCATCGGTGTCCAGCGACGACCAGCGGTTCTCGGTCGAGAACGCCTGCGTGGTCCGGACCCCGCCGGGTGCCGCGTGGTACAGCTCGACCGCCGTCTCCGACGGGTTCGCCGACCGGATGTCCCACTCGGTGAGCCACTGCTCCAGGGTGGGGGAGTGCACGGTGTGCACACCGGTGTTGAGCAGCCCGGCCCGCCACAGCTCGCCCAGCAGGGCCGGGATGCCACCGGCCCGGTGGACGTCCTCCATGTGGTAGTCCGAGTTCGGCGCGACCTTGCTCAGGCAGGGCACCCGCCGCGAGACCGCGTCGATGGCGGCGAGATCGAAGTCGATCTCGCCCTCCTGGGCTGCGGCCAGGATGTGCAGGACGGTGTTCGTCGAACCGCCCATCGCGACGTCGAGCGCCATCGCGTTCTCGAACGCCTCGCGGGTGGCGATGCTGCGCGGCAGCGCCGAGGCGTCGTCGTCGCGGTACCAGCGGGTGGCGAGGTCCATCACGGTGCGCCCGGCGTTCAGGAACAGCTCGCGGCGGGCCGCGTGGGTGGCGAGGGTGGATCCGTTGCCGGGCAGCGACAGCCCGAGCGCCTCGGTCAGGCAGTTCATCGAGTTCGCGGTGAACATGCCCGAGCACGACCCGCAGGTCGGGCAGGCCGAGCGCTCGACCTCGGCCAGGCCCTCCTCGTCCACCTCGGACGACGCCGACGCGGCGATCGCGGTGATCAGGTCGGTGGGTGCCTGCGCGACCCCGCCGACGACGACCGCCTTGCCGGCCTCCATCGGCCCGCCGGAGACGAACACGGTCGGGATGTTGAGCCGCATCGCGGCGTTCAGCATGCCCGGGGTGATCTTGTCGCAGTTCGAGATGCAGACCAGCGCGTCGGCCGCGTGGCCGTTGACCATGTACTCGACCGCGTCGGCGATGATCTCGCGGCTGGGCAGCGAGTAGAGCATCCCGCCGTGGCCCATCGCGATGCCGTCGTCGACGGCAATGGTGTTGAACTCCTTGGAGACCCCGCCCGCCTCGGTGATCGCGCTCGCGACCAGGTCACCCATGTCCTTGAGGTGCACGTGGCCGGGCACGAACTGGGTGTAGGAGTTGGCGATCGCGACGATCGGCTTGCCGAAGTCGTCGTCGCCCATGCCGGTGGCGCGCCAGAGCGAGCGCGCTCCGGCGGCGTTGCGGCCGTGGGTGGTGACGCGGGAGCGCAGGGCGGGCATGTCGTGGATCTCCAGACGTGTTCTGGATGGTGCGGGCGGCCGGGCGGGCGCGCACGTCGCAGTGGTGTCGCGTGGTGGGGCGCACCGGCCCGGGGCGGCGCGCGCGGGCGGGCGGATCGACGCCCGGGGGTCCGTACGTGCCGTTCGTCCCCACGGTACGCCCACGGGCGGGCGCGCGGGCGGGCCGGGGAGCGTCCTCAGCGCGCGCGGAGGATCGTGAGGATCGCCTCGAGCTGGCGGTCGATCCCGTCGAGGCGTTGGCCGACCCCGTCGAAGCGTTGGTCCACGGCGTCGAAGCGTTGGTCCACGGCGTCGAAGCGCCGGTCCACGGAGCTGCTGAGCTCCTGCAGCCCGATTTCCACCGAACCGACCCGCCGGTCCACCGAGTCGACCTTGCCCTCGATCCGGGTACTGATCTCGTAGAGGGCGTCGATGTCGGCGCCCTGCCGCCGCACCCGGCGGTCGAGCTCGGAGCGGTCCATCCCGGGCGACGACATGGCGGCGAGGGTAGGGCACCGCCCGCGGCCGCGGGGCCGAACGGCGGATCCGGTCTCAGTCCTCGCCGACCGGGTCGGCGAACCGCCCGCCGGAGGCGACCGACAGCGCGGGCAGGTCCCGCACGTGCACCGCGGGCAGCACGAGCTCGTCGTCGCCGGAGAGCACCGCGCTCACCGACGACCGCTTCCCCAGGCGCAGGCCGCGCACCTCGTCCCAGGCGACCGTGCGCGACCCGGTGAGGGTCCGCACCGCCACCGTCGACGGGTCCACCGTGGTGCGGATCCGCAGCACCCACACCGTCACCGCGACCGGCACCAGCAGGAACAGCCAGAAGTACGGCACGCTGAAGTACAGCGGCAGGCCGCCGACGGCGGCGAACAGCGCCACCACGATGGTCAGCCGGGACGGTTTCAGCACCAGCCGGCGGGTGCCCTCCCGGACCTTGCGGCCCTCGTCGCGGACCCGGGGTGTGTAGGCGACGCCGACGTCCACATGCTGGACGGGCCCGGCGGCGGGGGTCGGCTCCCCGGCCGGGGCGGTCTCGGCGGCCTCGCGGTCGTCGGTGCTGCTCACGACTCCAGTGTGACACCGCCGGACGGACGCCCGCGGCCCCGCTCGGGTGGGGCCGTTTGACGACGCGCGTGGGACACGTGCTAGCGTCGGACCATGTTCGACGTTCGAATTATCGTACTTCCCGGGCGCGTCGCCGCCTGAGTTCGACTCCTTCGAACGGCACGACGACGCGCTCACCCTCGCAGGAGCCCGGATCTCCGGGCGGCGGGGGTTTTTTCATGTCCGGCATCTGATCGACAACGATCTCCAGCGAGGCAGACCCAGATGACCACCGCCCACTCCAGGTCCGGCGCGCCCGGCCCGAAACCCGGCCCGCCGCCGGGCCGGCCCACCGTGCCGCGCACCGATCCGGCCCCCCGCAGCCACGGCGCGGTGACCCCGGACACCACGGTGCCCGGCCCGCGGATCGTCGACGAGCCGATGAGCGGGGCCCAGTCCCTGGTGCGCTCGCTCGAGGAGATCGGCTGCGAGGTGGTCTTCGGGCTGCCGGGCGGCACCATCCTCCCGGCCTACGATCCGCTGCTCGACTCGACGAAGGTGCGGCACATCCTGGTCCGGCACGAGCAGGGCGCCGGGCACGCCGCCACCGGCTACGCCCAGGCCACCGGCAAGGTCGGGGTCTGCATGGCGACCTCGGGCCCGGGTGCGACGAACCTGGTCACGCCGATCGCGGACGCGCACATGGACTCGGTGCCGCTGGTCGCGATCACCGGTCAGCAGACCCGGCCGCTGATCGGCACCGACGCCTTCCAGGAGGCCGACATCACCGGCATCACCCTGCCGGTGACCAAGCACAACATGCTGGTGACCGACGCCGCGGAGATCCCGCGCGCGATCGCCGAGGCCTTCCACCTGGCGTCCACCGGCCGGCCCGGGCCGGTCCTGGTGGACATCCCGAAGGACGTGCTGCAGGAGCAGACCACGTTCTCCTGGCCCCCGGAGCTGCAGCTGCCCGGCTACCGGCCGACGACCCGGCCGCACGGCAAGCAGATCCGCGAGGCCGCCCGGCTGATCCGGGAGTCCCGCAAGCCGGTGCTCTACGTCGGCGGTGGCGTGCTCAAGGCGGAGGCGTCGGCGGAGCTGAAGGAGCTGGCGGAGCTGACCGGTGCGCCGGTCGTCACCACCCTGATGGCCCGCGGCGTCTTCCCGGACAGCCACCCGCAGCACCTGGGCATGCCGGGCATGCACGGCACCGTCGCCGCGGTCGCCTCGATGCAGCGGTCCGACCTGCTGGTCGCGCTCGGGTCCCGGTTCGACGACCGGGTCACCGGCAAGCTGGAGAGCTTCGCCCCGGACGCGAAGGTCGTGCACGCCGACATCGACCCGGCCGAGATCTCCAAGAACCGGCGGGCCGACGTGCCGATCGTCGGGGACTGCAAGGAGGTCCTGACCGAGCTGATCGAGGCGGTCCGGGCCGACCGCGCCCAGCACGGCGAGCCGGACCTGACCGCCTGGTGGCGGCAGGTCGGCGGGCTGCGCGACCGGTACCCGCTCGGCTGGACCGAGCCGGCCGACGGTGCGCTCTCGCCGGAGTTCGTGATCGAGCGGATCGGCGCCATCGCCGGCCCGGACGCGATCTACACCGCCGGCGTCGGCCAGCACCAGATGTGGGCCGCCCAGTTCGTCCGCTACGAGAAGCCGCGCACCTGGCTCAACTCGGGCGGGCTCGGCACCATGGGCTACGCGGTCCCGGCCGCGATGGGCGCCAAGGTCGGCGAGCCGGACACCGTCGTGTGGTGCATCGACGGCGACGGCTGCTTCCAGATGACCAACCAGGAGCTCGCCACCTGCGCCATCGAGGGCATCCCGATCAAGGTCGCCGTGATCAACAACGGCAACCTGGGCATGGTCCGCCAGTGGCAGAACCTGTTCTACGGCGAGCGCTACTCCAACACCGATCTCAACACGCACAAGCTGCGCATCCCGGACTTCCCGATGCTGGCCGAGGCGATGGGCTGCGTGGGGCTGCGGGTCGAGTCGAAGGAGGACGTCGACCGGGTCATCCACCAGGCGATGGAGATCGACGACCGGCCGGTCGTCGTCGAGTTCGTGGTCGGCGCCGACGCGCAGGTCTGGCCGATGGTCGCCGCGGGCACCAGCAACGACGAGATCAAGGTCGCCCGCGACATCCGGCCCGAGTTCGACAACGACGAGCTGGCCGCGTCGGTCGACGAGGTCGCGGATGTGACCGAGAAGGCCCTGTCCGAAGCGGAGAACGACCGATGAGCGAGCTGCACACCCTGTCGGTCCTCGTCGAGGACAAGCCCGGTGTCCTGGCCCGGGTCTCCGGCCTGTTCTCCCGCCGCGGCTTCAACATCAACTCGCTGGCGGTCGGCCCGACCGAGCACCCGGACATCTCCCGGATGACGATCGTGGTCGAGGTCGACGAGCTCCCGATGGAGCAGGTCACCAAGCAGCTGAACAAGCTCGTGCACGTCATCAAGATCGTCGAGCTGGAGCCGGACGCCTCGGTGCAGCGCGAGCTGCTGCTGGTCAAGGTCCGGGCCGACGCGACCGTGCGCAGCCAGGTGCTCGAGACCGTCCAGCTGTTCCGGGCGAAGGTCGTCGACGTGTCCCCGGAGGCCGTCACGGTCGAGGCCACCGGCACCGCCGACAAGCTCGGCGCCCTGCTCCGGATGCTGGAGCCCTACGGAATCCGCGAGATGGTCAAGTCCGGGATGGTCGCGGTGGGCCGCGGCCCCCGCTCCATCACCGCGGCCTCCGTCCGCTAGACAGACGTCACACACCCCTCCGAGAGGAACCGTCCCAGAGTCATGAGTGTCAACATCTACTACGACGCCGACGCCGACCTGTCGATCATCCAGGGCCGGAAGGTCGCCGTGATCGGCTACGGCTCCCAGGGACACGCCCACTCGCTGTCCCTGCGTGACTCCGGGGTCGAGGTGAAGATCGGTCTGCCGGAGAGCTCGAAGTCCCGGCAGAAGGCCGCCGACGAGGGCCTCGAGGTCGGCACCCCGGCCGAGGTGTCCGCCTGGGCCGACCTGATCATGGTGCTGGCGCCGGACACCAAGCAGCGCACCATCTACACCCAGGACATCGAGCCCAACCTGAACGACGGCGACGCGCTGTTCTTCGGGCACGGCTTCAACATCCGCTACGAGCTGATCAAGCCCCCGGCGAACGTGGACGTCGCGATGGTCGCCCCGAAGGGCCCCGGCCACCTGGTCCGCCGCCAGTTCGTCGACGGCAAGGGCGTCCCCGCCCTGATCGCCGTCGAGCAGGACCCGACCGGCAACGCCAAGGCGCTCGCGCTCTCCTACGCGGCCGGGATCGGCGGCGCCCGCGCGGGCGTCATCGAGACCACCTTCAAGGAGGAGACCGAGACCGACCTGTTCGGCGAGCAGGCCGTGCTCTGCGGCGGTGCCGCCGCCCTGGTGCAGACCGGGTTCGAGGTGCTCACCGAGGCCGGCTACGCCCCGGAGATCGCCTACTTCGAGTGCCTGCACGAGCTCAAGCTGATCGTCGACCTCATGTACGAGGGCGGCATCGCCAACGAGCGCTTCTCCATCTCCGACACCGCGGAGTACGGCGACCTCACCCGCGGCCCGCGGGTGATCACGCCCGAGGTGAAGAAGAACATGGAGGCGATCCTCAAGGAGGTCCAGGACGGGACCTTCGCGCGGGAGTGGGTGGCCGAGGACGAGAACGGCCGTCCGAACTTCACCAAGCTGCAGCAGCAGGGCCAGGAGCACCCGATCGAGCAGGTCGGCGAGAAGCTGCGCGGCCTGATGAGCTGGGTCGGCGAGAAGGCCAAGTGACGCCCGGCCCGGTGCACCGGGCCGGATGATCACCGCCGGGGGCGACCCGGCAGGATGAGGGCCCGCGGACCGCACGGTCCGCGCCCGCCTGGGGCCCGGGCGCACCCACTCGGGATCAGGCATGCGGAACCCCCGCCCGTCACCATCGGGCGGGGGTTCCGTGCATTCCGGGTCCCGGGTGTGGATCACCCCTACGACCCCGCTCACGTCGTTCCGCCGGGACGGCGGACCCGGCCTAGGATGGGCCGCGGCCAGGCACCGCACGACCCGACCCGGGGAGCACCGTCACACCGTGAGCACCGTCGCCACCCAGAACCGTCCCGTCGTCCTGCTCGCCGAGAAGCTCGCGCCCTCCGCGGTCGAGCTGCTGGGCGAGGACGTCGAGATCCGCCACGTCGACGGCACCGACCGGCCGGCGTTGCTGAAGGAGATCGCCGACGCCGACGCGCTGCTGGTCCGCTCCGCCACCCAGGTGGACGCCGAGGCGCTCGCCGCCTCGACGCGGCTGAAGGTCGTCGCCCGGGCCGGGGTCGGCCTCGACAACGTCGACGTCCCGGCGGCGACCGCGCGCGGCGTCCTCGTCGTGAACGCGCCGACCTCGAACATCGTCTCCGCCGCCGAGCACGCGGTCGCCCTGATGCTCGCCACCGCCCGGCACATCCCGGCCGCCGACGCCGCGCTGCGCAAGGGCCAGTGGAAGCGCTCGGCCTACGGCGGGGTGGAGCTCAACGGCAAGGTCGCGGGCATCGTCGGGCTCGGCAAGATCGGGCAGCTGGTCGCGCAGCGGCTGGCCGCGTTCGGCACCCGGCTGGTCGCCTACGACCCCTACATCGCGCCGTCCCGCGCCGCGCAGCTCGGCATCGAGCTGCTGGAGCTCGACGAGCTGCTGCGCACCGCCGATCTCATCTCGATCCACCTGCCGAAGACCCCGGAGACCCAGGGCCTGATCGGCAAGGACCAGCTCGCGATCACCAAGCCGGGCGTGATCGTCGTGAACGCCGCCCGCGGCGGCCTGGTCGACGAGGACGCGCTCGCCGAGGCGGTCCGCTCCGGGCACGTCGGTGGCGCCGGCGTCGACGTCTACGTCAGCGAGCCGGCCACCTCCAGCCCGCTGTTCGAGCTGGAGAACGTCGTCGCCACCCCGCACCTGGGCGCCTCGACCGCCGAGGCGCAGGACCGCGCCGGCACCGACGTCGCCCGCTCGGTGCAGCTCGCGCTGGCCGGCGAGTTCGTGCCGGACGCGGTGAACGTGCAGGTCCACGGCACCGTCGGCGAGGAGGTCCGGCCGTGGCTGCCGCTGGTGCAGAAGCTGGGCACCACGCTGCACGCCGTCGCCGGGCGGACGCCGACCTCGGTCACCGTCGACGTGGCGGGCGAGCTGGCCGGCGAGGACGTCTCGGTGCTCGCGCTGGCCGCGCTGCGCGGCGTGTTCACCCACGTCGTGGAGGACCAGGTCACCTTCGTCAACGTGCCGCAGCTGGCCGAGGCCCGCGGCGTCTCGGTCGAGGTCACCACCACCCCGGAGAGCGCGAACCACCGCTCCGTCGTGCAGCTGCGCGGCGCCATGCCCGACGGCGAGTCGATCACCGTCTCCGGCACCCTCACCGGGCGGGCCGAGGTGCAGAAGCTGGTCGAGATCAACGGGCGGCACTTCGACCTGCGCGCCGAGGGCGAGGTCGTGCTGCTGGAGTACGCCGACCGGCCGGGCGTGATGGGCCGGGTCGGCTCGCTGCTCGGGGAGGCCGCGGTGAACATCGAGGCGGCGCAGATCTCGCAGACCACCGAGGGCACCGACGCGGTCATGCTGCTGCGGGTGGACCGGCACATCGACCCGGCGGTGCTGGAGCCGATCGGTGCCTCGGTCGGGGCCCGCACCATCCGGCTCATCTCCTTCGACGGCTGAGCCGGCCCGCGGTGGTGCCCGCCGTACGGCGGTGCACACGCCGCTGCGGTGTGGGATCGTGTCGGCCCGCGCACGGGATGGGGGGATGCGCGATGTGGCTGGTGAGAACGATGCTGCTGTCCGCGACGGGGGTCGCGGTCGCACTGGTGCTGATGTTCCTGATCGCCTTCGTGACCGGCATCACGCTGACGGTGCCGGGGGTGGTCGCCGTCGAGTCGGTGATCACCGGGCCGCCGTCGGCGACGATGACCATCGGCCCCGGCCTCGCCCTGGTCGTCGCCGGGCTGGCCGTGCTGATCGAGGTCCCGGGCCGGCTGCGGGCGCGCCGGGCGCTCGCCGCCCGGCAGGCCACCCCGGAGCCGTGCGGGGCCGGGCGGTAGCGGGGCCCGGCCGGTCGTTCAGCCGCGCGGCGCCCAGCCCAGCGCCGGGCCCAGCTTCGTCGCCATGTCGGTGAGGATCTGCAGGTAGTCCTCCGGCGGGAAGCCGAACGGCAGCGCGAACACCACCTCGTCGACCTCCCGGAACCCGGCGTCCGCGTACAGCGCCGCGGCGATCTCGTCCGAGGTGCCGACCAGGTCCCTGGCGAACAGCATGCCCGCCGGGCCCTGCGGCCTCCCGACCCGGACGTCCCGGGCCCTGGCGTACTCGGTGTAGCGGGCCTGCTGCTTTGCCGTCGCCGAGTCGGTCGGCACCACCACCAGGCCCTGCGAGACGCGCCCGGCCGGGTTCGCCGCGCGGTAGGCGAGGATCTGCTGCCGCTGGATCGTCGCGAAGTCGGTCTCCCCGGACGCCGGGGCCCGCACGACGCTGCTGGTCAGCAGGTTCAGCCCCTGCTCACCGGCCCACACCGCGGAGCTGTCGCTGCCCGCGCCGTACCACATCCGGTCGATCAGGCCGGGGGAGTGCGGCTGCACCCGCTCGGAGAACGTCTCGATCCCGACCGTCCCGGAGAACGTGCTCGCCGGCTCGCCGCGGACCAGCCGCAGCAGCCGGGACACCCGCTCCCGACCGAAGTCCTCGACGTCGGCGGTGTCCGGGTACAGCGTGTCCCGCACGTGCTCCCACTGCATCGGCGGACCGACGCTGACACCGGGCTGCAGCCGGCCGCCGGAGAGCACGTCCACCGTCGCCAGGTCCTCGGCCAGCCGCAGCGGGTTCTCCCAGCCCAGCGGGATGACCGCGGTGCCGAGCTCGATCCGCGACGTCCGCTGGGTGGCCGCGGCGAGCACCGCGACCGGCGAGGAGATGCCGTGCTGCAGGTGCCGGTGCCGGACGAACGCGCTGTCGAACCCCAGCCGCTCGCCGAGCGCGATCACCTCGAGGGTGGCCTCGTGGCCGGGACCCGGGTCGTCGGCGTCGAAGGAACCGATCGTCAGGAAACCGAGCCGGCGCAGCGGCTCCGGGGATGTGGGCACACCGGTGCCAACGCGGTCAGATCCAGCCCTCTTCCCAGGCCCGCCGGGCGGCTTCGTGCCGGGTCCTGGCGTCGAGCGTGGTCATCGCCGCGGACAGGTAGTTGCGCACCGTGCCCTGCGCCAGGTGCAGCTCGGCGGCGATGTCGGCGACCGTGCCGCCGGACCGCGCGGCGCGCAGCACGTCCAGCTCGCGGGCGGTCAGCGGGCAGTCGGCCTCGGTCAGCGCCATCGCCGCGATGTCCGGGTCCACGAACCGGCGCCCGGCGTGCACCCGGCGGACCACGTCGGCGACCTGCTGGGCGGGCGTCGACTTGGGTAGGAACCCGGACGCGCCGGCGGCCAGCGCCCGGCGCAGCACGCCCGGCCTGGCGTGCCGGGTGACCACGATCGTCCGGGTCGGAGAGCCGGCGAGCCGCTCGCACACCTCCACCCCGTCGCGCACCGGCATCTCCAGGTCGAGCAGCGCGACGTCCGGTCGTTCCCGGGCCGCGGCGTCCACCGCGGTGCCGCCGTCGGGGCACTCGGCGACCACCCGGATGTCGTCCTCCAGGTCGAGCAGCGCGACCAGCGCGGTGCGGGTCAGCTCCTCGTCGTCGGCCACCAGCAGCCGGATCGGCATCCGTTCCGCTGCACTCACGCGTCCACCCCCGCCGTGTCGCCGGCCTGTTCACCGGTCCGGTCCCCCGGGCCGTCGGGTCCGTCCTCGGAGCCGCTGAGCAGCACCACCCGCAGCCGGAACCCGCCCGCGGCGTCCGGACCGGCCTCGACGTCCCCGCCCCGCTTGCCGATCCGGTCCCGCACCCCGGCCAGCCCGGTGCCGCCGTGCGGGTCGGCGGCGGCCGGCTCGTCCGGGACGCCGTCGTTGTACACGTCCAGCTCGGTGCGGTCACCGGCCCGCCGCACGGTGAACCGCACCCGGGACGGGTCGCTGTGCCGGAGCACGTTGGTCGCGGCCTCCCGGACCACCGGGCCGAGCAGCACCGCGTGCACCGCGGGGACCACGGACGCGTCGCCGACCACCTCGGCGTCGGCACCGGCGGCGCGCAGCAGACCGGCCGCGTTGCGCAGCTCGCCCGCGAGATCGGCGTCCCGGTAGCCGCGGACCAGCGCGCGGGTCTCGGCGAGCGCGTCCGCGGCCAGGGTGCGGACGGTGCGGGCGTGCCGCGCCGCCGCCTCCGGGTCGGCGCCGAAGAGCCGCTCGGTGAGCTCGGCGTGCATGGCGATCGCGTGCAGCGAGTGTCCCTGCACGTCGTGCAGCTCGGCCGCGATCCGGACCCGCTCCCGGGTGGTCGCCAGCTCCTCGGCCAGCCGCCGCGCCTCCTCCAGCCGGTCGAACACCCGGAGCATCCAGATCTGGCCGAGATCGGTCGCCGCCGGGAACGCGAGGAAGAACAGGGCGACCAGCGGGCGCAGCCACGGCGTCGCGTACTGCGGCAGGCCGGCCGCCGTCGCCGCGGCGGCCGCCGCGACGACCAGCAGCCCGGCGGCGACCAGGTCGGCGCGCCGCCAGCCGCGCACCGCCAGCAGCACCGACAGCGCCACCCCGGGCACCAGCAGCCACAGCGCGGCGGCCCGCGGCGCCTGGTGGGCCACCACCAGCAGGCCGGCGGTCCCGGCCAGCAGCGCGGCACCGGCGATCCCCTGGCGCAGCACGGTGGGCGGCGCGCCGTCCGGCCGGACGAGCGTCAGGTGGGCGCCCGCCACCCCGGCGAGCACCAGCACCAGCAGCAGCGACGGCGGGCTGGTCAGCGGGTGCGGCCAGACGCCGTCGGCCAGCACGAGCGCCGCCATGCCGGTGAACAGCAGCGCCGTCACGACGAGGCCGGAACGCAGGTAGACGCGCACCGCCCGGATCCCGCCGGCGGTCGGGCCCGCGCCGCGCCCGTCCGACCGCCTGACAGATGTCATCCCACGCCCTCGCCGAAGTCATCCCCGCCCGTGCGGTTCCGACCCTACTGACCGGACCGCCCGGTGGAGATGCTCGACGGGCGCACCGCCGGACCGGGGGAGGACCCGATGCAGCTGCTGATCGACATCGCGCCCGCCGGGGTGTCCCGGTGAGGGGGCGGGACACCCCGGGCGGCCCGGCGATCGAGGTGCGCGGCCTCGGTTTCCGGTACGGCGGCACGATCGCGGTCGACGGCGTCGACCTGGTCGTGCAGCCCGGCGAGGTCTTCGGGCTGCTGGGCACCAACGGCGCGGGCAAGACGACGACGCTGGAGCTGGTCCAGGGGTTCCGCGCGCCGCACGCCGGCACCGTCCGGCTGTTCGGGCTCGATCCGGTCACCGCGGGGCGCGCCGTCCGCCGCCGGACCGGCGCGGTACTGCAGCAGGCCGGGTTCCTGGCCGAGCTGACCGTCGCCGAGACGATCCGGATGACGGCCGCGCTCTCCAGCCGCACCGACGACGTCGATGGCTGCATCGACCGGGTCGATCTCGCGCACCGGCGGGACGTGCCGGTCGGGCGGCTCTCCGGCGGGGAGCGGCGCCGGCTCGACATCGCCACCGCCACCTGGGGCGGGCCCGAACTGGTGATCATGGACGAGCCCACCACCGGTCTGGACCCGGAGTCGCGCCGGGTGCTCTGGGCGATGGTCCGGCGGCTGCGGGCCGATGGCGCCGCGATCGTCCTGACCACGCACCACCTGGAGGAGGCGGAGGCGCTCGCCGACCGGCTGGCGATCATGCACGCCGGCCGGGTCGCGGTCGCCGGGACCCTGGCCGAGGTGCTGGCCAGCCGGCCCGCCGCCGTCACCGCGGAGCTGGACTCCGGGATCGGCCCGCCGCGGATGCCGGGGCTGAGCAGCGCGTCGGCCGGGCACGGCCGCACCGCGCTGCGGCTGGAGTCGGCCGACCTGACCCGCGCGACGCACGCGCTGACCGGCTGGGCGCTGGACGCCGGCGTCGTGCTGCATCGGCTGCGGGTCACCGGGGCCGGGCTGGACGAGGTGTTCCACGCCGTCAGCAGGGGGACCGACCCGGCGGACCCGGCGGGGCGGCCCCGGTGAGCGCGCCGGCCGGGCGGCGCGGCGGCCGGTGGTGGCGGCTGGCGCCGGTGGAGACGCGGATGCTGCTGCGCCGCCGCACCGTGGCGCTGAGCCTGCTCGCCGGGCCGCTGATGATGGTGTTCTTCGCGGTCGTGGTGGCGCCGGAGGACCCGGCGGGCTGGGGGATGCTGGCCGGCATCGCCGGGCTGGTCGGGATGCTGCTGTCGGTCTACGCGACCAGCGCGACGGTGTTCACGCTGCGCCGCGAGTCGGGCGCGCTGGCCCGGCTGCGGACGACCGAGCTGTCCGGGCCGGGGATCGTCGCGGCGACCGGGACACCGCTGTTCGCGGTCGGGGTGCTGCAGACGCTGCTGGTGCTCGCGGTGTTCACCGCGCTCGGCGCCCCGCCGCCGGCACAACCGCTGCTGCTGGTCGTCCCGATCGTGCTCGGCGCCGCGTTCTGCGTCGTCGCCGGGGCGCTGACCAGCACGTTCAGCGCGGGCGCGGAGAGTGTCCAGTTCACCGTGCTGCCGCTGGTGATCGCCACCTCGGTCGCCGCGAACCTGCTGGCCACCGGGATCGACGGGCCGCTGCGCGGGATCCTTCTGCTGGTTCCCGGCACCCCGGTCGCCGACCTGGTCGTGACCGCGTGGACCGGGGTCCCCGGAGCCGACGTCGGCGGCCTCGCCCCGGTCGTCCTCGGTCCGCTGCTGCTGCTGGCCTGGTGCGCGGTCGCGGTGCTCGGCGCCGCCGCCCGGTGGCGGTGGACGCCGCGCGGGTGACCGGGTCGCGGGTCACCCGGACGGGCGGTCCCGCGCGGTCCGGGCCCGGGCCGCGGACGTCCTGTGATGGGGTGCACGAACCACCGGAGGTGGCCGTGTGCCGCCCCGTGTGGTTCCTGCCGACCGCGAACGGCGCACGGTTCACTCTCCGGGGCACCCTCCTCCGGGTGGCCAGGCGATGACCCTGCGTCGGCAGGCGGTAGCGTGCGGCCAGCAGTACGACGAGAGGACGAGGTCATGCGCCTTGCGGTCATCCCCGGTGACGGCATCGGCCCGGAAGTGATCAACGAGGCACTCAAGGTCCTCGGCGAGGTCGCCCGCGACGTGGAGACGGTCGAGTACGACCTCGGTGCGGCGCGCTGGCACTCCACCGGCGAGCTGCTCCCGGAGACCGTGCTGACCGAGATCAAGCAGCACGACGCGATCCTGCTGGGTGCGGTCGGTGACCCGTCGGTGCCGAGCGGCATCCTGGAGCGCGGGCTGCTGCTGCGCCTGCGTTTCGAGCTGGACCACCACGTGAACCTCCGCCCGGCCCGGCTCTACCCGGGTGTGCGCGGGCCGCTGTCGGGCAACGCCGAGATCGACATGGTGGTCGTCCGCGAGGGCACCGAGGGCCCGTACGTGGGCACCGGCGGGCTACTCCGCAAGGACACCCCGCACGAGATCGCGACCGAGGTCAGCCAGAACACCGCGTTCGGCATCGAGCGGGTCGTGCGGGACGCTTTCGCGCGCGCCCAGCGCCGCCCGCGCAAGCACCTGACCCTGGTGCACAAGACCAACGTGCTCACCTACGCGGGCGCCCTGTGGTCGCGGATCGTGGAGGAGGTGTCGCTGGAGTACCCGGAGGTCTCGGTCGCCTACCAGCACATCGACTCGACCACGATCCACATGGTCACCGATCCCGGCCGCTACGACGTGATCGTCACCGACAACCTGTTCGGCGACATCCTCACCGACCTCGCGGCCGCCGTCACCGGCGGCATCGGGCTGGCGGCCAGCGGCAACCTCGACGCCAGCCGCACCAACCCGTCGATGTTCGAGCCGGTGCACGGCTCGGCGCCGGACATCGCCGGGCAGGGCATCGCCGACCCGACGGCCGCGGTGCTGTCCGTGGCGCTGCTGCTCGACCACCTGGGCCACGGCGACTCGGCCCGCCGGATCGAGGCGGCGGTCGCGTTCGACCTCGCCACCCGGGACCACTCGGCGACCGGCAACACCTCGTCGATCGGCGACCGGCTCGCCGCGCTGGTGTCCAGCCGCGAGGTCACCACACCCTGATCCGCGGGACGGCCGCCGGGAACCCCGGCGGCCGTCCGTCGGTCACACCTCGTCGGCGGGCCCGGTCAGCAGGCTGACCCCGGCACCGGCGAAGTTCTCCAGGTCGGCGACGGCGGCCTGACCCTCCTCGCTGCCCATCCCGGCCTGGAACGCGGCCGCGTCGGCGAACTCCAGGATCGCGACCAGGTGGTAGTCGGGCTTCGCCCCGTCCGGACCGGGCGCCGGGCGGGAGACCACGTAGCGCTGCAGCCCGGGCAGCTTCTTCGCCAGCGGCGCGTGCACCCCGTCGTAGTGCCGGTCGAACGCGGCCGGGTCCTCGGGGTGGTTGTAGAGGGCGGTCAACTGGAACACGTGTCGGTTCCTTCCGGTGTCGGTACGGCGGCGCCTCGCTGCGCGCGCCACCGTCGACACTGCTGCATCGGCCGCCTTCGCACCACCTCCGGACGGACCGGTCCGGCGACGCTGTCGGGTGGGGGTGGAGCCGGGCCGGAGACGGTGGGAGCCGCCGCGGGCGGCCGGACTACCCTGGGCCCACCATGAGTACTCCAGCCCAGGTCCGGGTGCGGTTCTCGCCGTCCCCGACCGGTATCCCGCACGTCGGTCTCATCCGCACCGCCCTGTTCAACTGGGCGCACGCCCGCCACCACGGCGGCACCCTGGTGTTCCGGATCGAGGACACCGACGCCAGCCGGGACTCCGCCGAGTCCTACCAGGCCCTGCTCGACGCGCTGAACTGGCTCGGCCTCGACTGGGACGAGGGGGTCGAGAAGGGCGGCCCGCACGGCCCGTACCGGCAGAGCGAGCGCGGCGAGATCTACGCCGACGCGCTGCGCAGGCTGATCGAGGGCGGCGAGGTCTACGAGTCGTTCTCCTCCGGCGAGGAGATCGAGGCCCGGCACCGGGCCGCCGGGCGGGACCCGAAGCTGGGCTACGACAACGCCGACCGGGACCTCACCGACGAGCAGAAGGCCGCCTTCCGCGCCGAGGGCCGGTCCCCGGTCTACCGGCTGCGGATGCCCGACTCCGACATCACCTTCACCGACCTGGTCCGCGGCGAGATCACCTTCCGGGCCGGCCAGGTACCCGACTTCGTGCTGGCCCGCGGCGACGGCACGCCGCTGTACCCGCTGACCAACCCGGTCGACGACGCGCTGATGGAGATCACCCACGTGCTGCGCGGCGAGGACCTGCTCGCCTCGACGCCGCGCCAGATCGCGCTGCTGCAGGCGCTGCAGCGGGTCGGGATCGGCAACGGGCCCTTCGTCTACGCGCACCTGCCGCTGGTCACCGGCGAGGGCAACCGCAAGCTGTCCAAGCGCGATCCGGAGTCCAACCTGTTTCACCATCGGGACCGCGGTTTCGTCCCGGAGGGGCTGCTCAACTACCTGGCCCTGCTCGGCTGGTCGATCGCCGACGACCGGGACGTGTTCGGCCTGGACGAGATGGTCGCCGCCTTCGACGTCTCCCGGGTGTCCGGCAACGCCGCCCGGTTCGACGTGAAGAAGGCCGAGGCGATCAACGCGGCGCACCTGCGGCTGCTCGCCCCGGACGACTTCGCCGCGCGGGTGGTGCCCTACCTCGCGGCCGAGGGGATCGAGCTCACCGCGGACCAGCGGGACCTGCTGGCCGCCGCCGCGCCGCTGGTGCAGGAGCGCAGCCAGGTGCTGTCCGACGCGGCCCGGATGCTCGCCTTCCTGTTCCGGGACGAGGAGAGCTTCACCCCCGACGCGGACGCGGCCGGGAAGAACCTGAACGCCGACGCCGAGCCGGTGCTCGACGCCGCCGTGGCCGGCCTGACCGAGCTCCCCGAGTGGACCGCGCATGCCATCGAGGAGTCGCTCAAGAGCTCGCTGGTGGACGGCCTGGGCCTCAAGCCGCGGAAGGCGTTCGCCCCGGTGCGGGTCGCCATCAGCGGCCGGACGGTGTCGCCGCCGCTCTACGAGAGCATGGAGCTGCTGGGCCGCGAGCGGTCGCTGGCCCGCCTGGGGGCCGGTGTCCGGCACTCCCGGGGCATGGGTTAGAGTACGTGCAGCACGGAGATCGGGGCCCGGTCGAAATGGGGCCCCGATTTTCGATGGGGTATGGTGTAATTGGCAGCACGACTGATTCTGGTTCAGTTAGTCTAGGTTCGAGTCCTGGTACCCCAGCGGAAATCGCCCCCTGGTTCATCCAGTTCCAGGTTCGGATTTCTGACATCGGCATCATCTCGTCTCGGCCCCGTCGTCTAGCGGCCCAGGACGCCGCCCTCTCAAGGCGGTAGCGCGGGTTCAAATCCCGTCGGGGCTACCACGCGAGATGCCTGTCGCGTCCGGTTCACGGTTCGTCCGTGGTCCGGTTCAGAGATGAATACCGATGTTCCTGGTCCCGTCGTCTAGCGGCCTAGGACGCCGCCCTCTCAAGGCGGTAGCGCGGGTTCAAATCCCGTCGGGACTACCACGGCGAAAGGCCCCTGCTCCATGCGGAGCGGGGGCCTTTCGTTCGTGCCGGGGGGTGCGAGCGGCCGCGCAATCGCCGGCCGGGCGGGACCGCTGTCCGGCTGTGAACCGTGCCGGTCGCTCGTGCCGGTCGGCGGTCCGTGCCGACCGGTGCCGTGGCCGCGGCGTGGTGGGCGGGCGGCCGGGACGGTCCGTCCGTGGGCGTGTGCGGCGCGGCGTGGGGCTCGCCTGCCTTCGGGTCCTCCGGTGGTGCGAGCGCGTGACCGGCGCGATGCCGGGCCCGAGCGGTGCCCCGCGCCGCGCGCGAACCGCCGGTCGCGCGCGGCGGTGCGGGATCGGTCGGTCATCCCCCGCCGGCTACTCGGGCGGTGGCTCCACCGGCGGGCTGACACTCGTGGTCGACGGCGGAGGATCATCCGTCGTCGGCGGGTCGACCGGGTCGGTGGTCGGCGGCGGGTCGTCCGGGGTGGTCACCGGGGGCGGCGGGGGCGGCGGCGCCTCCTCCGAGGTCGTCCGCACGGTGGTCCGCTCCCGGGTCGGCTCCGGGTCCTGCCGCTGCGGCGGCGGGGGCGCCTCCTCGCTGGTCGGCGGCGGCGCCTCGCTGGTCGTCGGCAGCGCGGGCAGCTCGGGCGTGGCATTGCTCACCGAGCGGTCCTGCGGCCAGAAGAACACCGCGCCCAGCACGGCGAGCGCGGCCACGACCCCGCCCGCCCCGATGAGCACCGCCGGGGAGCGCCGCGCCATCGCCGACGGCGGCGGCGAGACGGTGGTGCCGTCGTCGTAGCCGTAGCTCGCGGTGGCCGGATCGTCGCCGGGGTACCCGCCGTAGGGCGGCGGCACGACCGGGATCCGGTCGGTCGGCGGATCGGCGTTCGCGCCGTCGAGGTAGGCGGTCTGCCCGGCGGGTAGCTGGGTGGTCGGCGGCGGGCCGGCCGGGATCCGGCCGGTGACCGGGTCCGGGCCCTCCCAGGGCAGCGGGCCGGGATCGTCGGCCAGCGCGGCACCACCGGCAGCACCCGCAGCGGCACCGGCGGCGAGGTCGGCCCCCGGCGGGGTCGCGGTGGCCGGATCGACCGGGCCGAGCGCGAGCACCGCGCCCTTCGCGATCGCGTTCTTCGGGTCGGCGTCGACCTGCACCGGCCGCCCGAGCTCGGACGAGACCAGTTGTGCGACCAGCGGCACCCGGGACGAGCCACCGACCAGCAGCACTACCGACGGACCGGACGCGGCCAGCCCGGCGGACTCGATCGCCCGCTGCAGCGCCTCCACCGACTCGTCGAGCCGGGGCCGGATGCGCTCCTCGAAGTCGCTGCGGTGCAGCCGCACCGTCGTCCGGATCTCGCCCAGCCAGACCGGGATCGAGACCTCGGTGTCGGCGGACAGCGCCTCCTTGGCCTCGCGGCAGTCGCGGCGCAGCCGGGCCATCTGCGACCAGCTGTCCGGATCGGCCTCGTCGAGCGCCTCGAACGCCTGCGGCACGGCCTCCCGGACGTGGTCGACGACGGCCTGGTCGAAGTCCGCGCCACCCAGCTGCTCGACGCCCTCCGGCCGGCCGAGCAGCGTGAACAGCGTCCCGCCGATGACGGTGCCGCCCGTATCGGTGGTCCCGGCCGCCTCCTTGCGGACGACGGCGGCGTCGAACGTCCCCCCGCCCAGGTCGTAGACGGCGACGGTGGCGCCGCCCTCGACCCGCTCGTTGGCGGCGTAGTGCAGGGCGGCCGACTGCGGCTCGGTGAGGAAGGTGACGGCCAGTCCGCGCTCGGCGAGCGCGCCGGCGAACAGCTCCCGCTTGTGCCCGCCCCAGGACGCCGGGTGGGACACCGCGATCCGGTCCGGCGGACCGCCCTCGATCCGGGACACGATGTCGACGACGTGCCCGGCCAGCAGCGCGGACAGCTGATCGGGGGTGAAGGCGTGCTCGCCCAGCGGGATCGGGGTGGGGTCGCCGATGCGGCGCTTGAACTCGCGCGCGACCCGGTCGGGCTCGGTCAGCGCGCGGCGCTCGGCGGCGTCGCCGAACAGCAGCGCACCGTCCGGCGCGCAGTGGACCACGGACGGGATGTCGACCGAGTGGTCACCGAGAGTGACCATCTCCGGGCCGGGGCTACCGGAGCGGATGACCGCGGCCGCCGTCCTGGTCGTGCCCACGTCGACACCCAGGAGGTAGCCCGCCGATTTGCTGGTAAGCACAGTCTCCCCGGAAGCACTCCACCGTCGTCACGGGACCGGCCCGGTGCCGGACCCCCACACGGTAGTGGGACGGGGGATGTGCCGGGGCCCGGGGTCAGGCCAGCCGGTGCTGCAGCGCGTCGGCCGCCGCGAGCAGGTCGGCCGCCCAGCGCACGCCGGGCCGCCTGCCGATCCGGTCGACCGGCCCGGACACCGAGACCGCGGCGACGACCTGGCCCGCGGCGTCGCGGACCGGGGCGGAGACCGACGCGACGCCGGCCTCCCGCTCGGCCACGCTCTGCGCCCAGCCGCGGCGGCGGACGTCGACCAGCACCCGGTCGGAGAAGGTGGCGTCGGCGAGCACCTGCCGCTGGGTCTGCGGATCGGACCAGGCGGCCAGCACCTTGGCACCGGACCCGGCGGTCATCGGCAGCCGGGAGCCGACCGGCACGGTGTCGCGCAGCCCGGACGGCGGCTCGGCGTGCGCGATGCAGATCCGGTGCACCCCGTCGCGGCGGTAGAGCTGCACGCTCTCGCCGGTGATGTCGCGCAGCCGGGGGAGCACCGCGGCCGCCGCGTCGAGCAGCGGATCGGGACGCCCGCCGGCCAGCTGACCGAGCGTCGGGCCCGGGTGCCAGCGCCCGTCCGGCGTGCGCAGCAGCATGCCGTGCGCCTCCAGCCCGACGGCGAGCCGGTGCGCGGTCGCCCGGGGCAGGCCGGTGCGCTCACAGAGCTCGGCCAGCCCACAGGGTCCCTCCGCCGTCGCGCGGAGAACCCCCACCGCCTTGTCGAGCACGCCGATCCCGCTAGACTGTCCCACGTTCCGATACTAACGTCCCAGATCGTGGGAAGTCCACCCGCGATCAGATCACAGAGGGAGGCGAGCGTGAGCCCTGCAGAGACGCCGCGCACGCTGGCCGAGAAGGTCTGGGACCGGCATCTCGTCCGGGCGGGCGAGGGTGACGAGCCGGACCTGCTCTACATCGACCTGCACCTGGTGCACGAGGTCACCAGCCCGCAGGCCTTCGACGGGCTCCGGCTCGCGGGCCGGCCGGTGCGGCGCACCGACCTGACACTCGCCACCGAGGACCACAACGTACCGACCCTCGACGTCCTCGCGCCGATCGCCGACGAGGTGTCCCGCACACAGGTCGAGACGCTGCGCCGCAACTGCGCCGAGTTCGGCGTGCGGCTCTACCCGATGAACCACGCCGAGCAGGGCATCGTGCACGTCGTCGGGCCGCAGCTGGGCCTCACCCAGCCCGGCACCACCGTCGTCTGCGGCGACTCGCACACCTCCACGCACGGCGCCTTCGGGGCGATGGCCTTCGGCATCGGCACCTCCGAGGTCGAGCACGTGCTCGCGACGCAGACCCTGCCGCTCAAGCGGTTCCGCACGATGGCGATCAACGTCAACTCCTCCGACGGGACGCTGCGGCCCGGGGTCACCAGCAAGGACGTCATCCTCGCGGTGATCGCCCGGATCGGCACCGGCGGCGGGCAGGGCTACGTGCTCGAGTACCGCGGCAACGTCATCGAGAACCTCTCGATGGAGGCCCGGATGACGATCTGCAACATGTCGATCGAGGCGGGCGCGCGGGCCGGGATGATCGCCCCGGACGAGACGACGTTCGCCTACCTGAAGGGCCGCGACCACGCGCCCGCGGGCGACGACTGGGACGCCGCCATCGCCGACTGGCGGTCGCTGCGGACCGACGAGGGCGCCACCTTCGACGCCGTCGTCGACATCGACGCCGACGAGCTCACCCCGTTCGTCACCTGGGGCACCAACCCGGGGCAGGGGCTGCCGCTGGCCGAGTCCGTCCCGGACCCGGAGCGGATCACCGACGAGGCCGAGCGCGCGGCCGTCGAGAAGGCGCTGACCTACATGGGTCTGACCGGCGGGACCCCGCTGCGCGAGGTCGGGGTGGACGCGGTGTTCGTCGGCTCCTGCACCAACGGGCGGATCGAGGACCTGCGGTCGGTCGCCGGGATCCTGGACGGGCGCAAGGTCGCCGACGGCATGCGGATGCTCGTCGTCCCGGGCTCGATGCGGGTGCGCAGGCAGGCCGAGGAGGAGGGCCTGCACGAGATCTTCACCAGCGCCGGCGCCGAGTGGCGCTCCGCGGGGTGCTCGATGTGCCTGGGCATGAACCCGGACCAGCTCGCCCCGGGCGAGCGCTGTGCGTCGACGTCGAATCGGAACTTCGAAGGGCGGCAGGGCAAGGGCGGCCGCACCCACCTCGTCTCGCCCCTGGTCGCCGCGGCCACCGCGATCCGCGGCACCCTGTCGAGCCCGGAGGACCTGGACTGATGGAGAAGTTCGACACCCACACCGGGATCGGCGTCCCGCTGCGCTGGTCCAACGTGGACACCGACCAGATCATCCCGGCGGTCTACCTGAAGCGGGTCACCCGCACCGGCTTCGACGACGGCCTGTTCTCCGCCTGGCGGCAGGACCCGTCATTCATCCTGAACAACGAGCCCTACGACCGCGGTTCGGTGCTCGTCGCCGGCCCGGACTTCGGCACCGGATCGTCCCGCGAGCACGCCGTCTGGGCGCTGATGGACTACGGGTTCCGGGTCGTCATCTCGTCCCGGTTCGCCGACATCTTCCGCGGCAACTCGGCCAAAGCCGGACTGGTCGCGGCCCAGGTGGAGCAGCCCGACGTGGAGCTGCTCTGGAAGAAGCTGGAGAACGAGCCGGGCACCGAGGTGACCGTCGACCTCCGGGAGCGGTCGGTGCAGGCGGGCGACCTGACCGTCGCCTTCACGATCGACGACTACGCCCGGTGGCGGCTGCTGGAGGGGCTGGACGACATCGGTCTCACCCTCCGTCACGAGGACGCGATCACCGCGTTCGAGGGAACCCGCCCCGATCGGATGCCACGCACCACGGTGTGAGATCGCACCGGGTGGTCGCGGGCCGTCACCGGGCGGCCCGCGACCACCCGTACGGCCCTGCCCGACCGGTGGGTATGCGACCTCGACTCGCCGCCAGATCTGGTGCGTTGCAGGGCCTACCCCTACCGTTCGTGACCATGAACAAGGCTCAGCTCGTCGATGCGCTGACCACCCGGCTCGGTGACCGTCGGGCCGCCACCGCCGCTGTGGACGCGATGGTCGACGTCATCGTGGAGACCGTGGGTGCGGGCGGCTCGGTCACACTGACCGGGTTCGGCGTGTTCGAGCCACGCCGGCGCGCGCCCCGCACCGCTCGCAACCCGCGGACCGGCGAGACCGTGCCGGTGGGGGAGACGATCGTGCCCTCGTTCCGGCCGGGCGCCGCCTTCAAGGACCGGGTGGCCGGGAGCGAGGCCGCCGCCGCGGGTGCGACGAGCGCGCCGAAGCGCGCCCCGCGCGAACGCGCGGCCGCCGGTGCGGCCGGGGGGCGGGCCGCGTCCGCGGCGCCCGGGACACGCAGGCCCGCGGCGCGCAAGCCGGCCGCCGCCAAGCCCGCCGCTGCCCGGACCGGGCCCGCCGCCGGCACGAAGCCCGCTGCCGCCGGAAAGCCCGCTGCCGCCGGGAAGTCCACTGCCGGTGCGAAGTCCACCGGCGCGAAGTCCACCGGCGCGAAATCCGCAGCTGCCGCGACGAAGCCCGCCGCCGCGGCGAAGAAGCCCGCAACGGCCGCGTCGAGGAAGCCCGCGGCCAAGAAGCCCCCCGCCACCTGATCCTCCGTCCCCGGCACGACCGGTGAGGGGTACCCCTCGGCACCGGTGTACCGCTCGGTGGGATCAGGGGGAGGGGCGGCGGTAGTAGTCGGCGAAGAGGAGGGCGCCCGCCGGGTCCAGGCCGAGCAGCCAGGTGCTCGCCTTGTGGGAGGGGGCCTCGGCGCCGGCGCCCGCCTCGTCGAGCAGGTCCTCCACGACGTCCGGGATCACCCCGCCCTGACTGCTGATCAGTGTCACCCCGGGCTGGGCGGCGAGCTCGCGGAACCGGGCCCGCCCGGCGTCCGGATCGACCCAGTAGCCGTTCTCGCCGAGCAGCGGCTCCACCGGGAGGTCCTCGACCCGCCCGGAACCCAGCCCGCTCTTCCCGGCGAACGGCGCGATCGTCTGCCCGCAGCGCAGCGGCGGCGCCGTGTAGAGCCGGTCCGGGCCGAACCGGGGCAGGAACCCGGCGAGCCGGTCGGCCTGGGTGTGCCCGGTGCCGGACAGCGGGCGCAGGTCGTCGTCGCCCTCCCAGGCGGTGCGGCTGCCGGCCTTCGCGTGCCGGACCAGCACCACCGTCGACGACGGCACGCCGGTCGTGGCGAGCCGGGTGACCAGCCGCGTGTCGTGCCCGTGGGTGAGCAGCGACGCCGCCTCGGCCGGGGAGACCCAGCGCAGCGCGTCGGTCTCGTCGTTCGGGGTGAAGCCGTGGTCGCCGACCGCCTCGGCCGCCCAGTAGTGCACGACCTTCCGGCCGCGGCCGGGCACCCGGTAGGTGGTGTGCCCGAGCCGCGCACCGAGCCGGCAGTCCAGCCGGGCCTCCTCGGTGGTCTCGCGCAGCGCGGTCAGGGTCAGCGACTCGCCAGGGTCCTGGTGGCCCTTGGGCAGCGTCCAGTCGTCGTAGCGCGGCCGGTGCACCAGCGCGATCTGCAGCCCGCCGCCGGGGGAGCGCCGGTAGGGCACCGTCCCGGCGGCCACCACGTCGGCCAGGCCCGCCGGATCGACCTCGGCACCGTCGGTGCGCACCGGGGAGAGGAACGTCATCGGCCGGTCAGTCCTCGACCGACCCGCGGCGCGAGTTCATCATCTCCACCTGGTGGTCGCGCACCCGGATGTTCGACGACCCGGGCGCGGGCGAGGGCGACCAGATCCCGTCCGGCCCGAGCGTCCAGCAGCGGGTCGCCGGATCGAGGCAGGAGTCGAACATGTCGCCGAGCTGGTCGGCGAGCTTCGGATCGGTCACCCGCAGCATCACCTCGACGCGGCGGTCGAGGTTGCGGTGCATCATGTCCGCCGAGCCGATCCAGTACTCGTCGGCGGCGCCGAAGTGCAGCACCCGGGAGTGCTCCAGGAACGGCCCGAGCAGCGAGCGGATCGTCACGTTCTCCGACAGCCCCGGGCGCCCCGGGATCATCGCGCAGATCCCGCGGACCACGATGTCGACCGGCACCCCGGCCTGCGACGCCCGGTAGCAGGCGTCGATCACGGCCTCGTCGACCAGCGAGTTCACCTTGATCCGGACGCGCGCGCCGGGCTCCCCGGTGCGGTGCGCCTCGATCTCGTCGTCGATCCGGCGGACGATGCCGCGACGCACCCCGTACGGCGCGACCAGCAGGCTGCGGTACGACGTCTGCCGGGAGTAGCCGGTCAGCGAGTTGAACAGGTCGGTGAGGTCGGCGCCGATCGTCGGATCGGCGGTGAGCACGCCGATGTCCTCGTAGAGCCGCGCCGTCTTCGGGTTGTAGTTGCCGGTGCCGATGTGGCAGTACCGGCGGATCTCCGAGCCCTCCTGCCGGACGACCAGCGCCGTCTTGCAGTGCGTCTTCAGGCCGACCAGGCCGTAGACGACGTGCACGCCCGCCTTCTCCAGCTGCCGGGCCCAGCGGATGTTGGCCTGCTCGTCGAACCGGGCCTTGATCTCGACCAGCGCGACCACCTGCTTGCCGGCCTCGGCGGCGTCGATCAGGGCGTTCACGATCGGCGAGTCGCCGGAGGTCCGGTACAGCGTCTGCTTGATCGCCAGCACGTTCGGATCGGCGGCGGCCTGCTCGATGAACCGCTGCACGCTGGTGGAGAACGAGTCGTAGGGGTGGTGCACCAGCACGTCGCCCTCGCGCAGCGTCGCGAACACGCTGCGCGGGGTCTCCCGCTCGGCGAACGCCGGATGGGTGGCCGGGCGGAACGGCTCGTCCTTCAGGTCCGGGCGGTTCACCCCGTGCACCTGCCACAACCCGGTCAGGTCGAGCAGCCCGGGCACCGTGACGACGTCGTTCGGGTCCACGTCGAGCTCGCGCAGCAGCAGCTCCAGGACGTGCTCGGACATCGTGTCGAGCACCTCGAGCCGCACCGGCGGGCCGAACCGGCGCCGGGCCAGCTCGCGCTCCAGCGCCTGCAGGAGGTCCTCGTCGCGGTCCTCCTCGACCTCCAGGTCGGCGTTGCGGGTGACCCGGAACGGATGCACCTCGGCGACGTCCATCCCGGTGAACAGGTCGCCGAGGTGCGCGGCGATCAGGTCCTCGATCGGCAGGAACGTGACGGTCCGGTTGCCGGAGCGGGTGTCGGTGTCCGGCGGGTCGACGGTCACCAGGCGCGGCACGTTGTTCGGCACCTTCACCCGGGCGAAGCGCTCGGTCCGCCCCTCCGGGTCACGCACCGTGACCGCCAGGTTGAGCGACAGCCCGGAGATGTAGGGGAACGGATGTGCCGGGTCCACGGCGAGCGGGGTGAGCACCGGGAAGACCGACTCGGAGAAGTAGTCGGACAGCCGCAGCCGCTCGGCGTCGGTCAGGTCGTCCCAGGCCCGGATGTAGACGCCCGCCGCGTCCAGCTCCGGGCGCAGCTCGTCCATGAACACCTCGGCGTGCGCCCGGGACAGCGCCCGGGACCGCTCGGTGATGCGGGCCAGCTGCTGGCGCGGGGTGAGGCCGTCGGCGCTGCGCACGCTCAGGCCGGTCTCGTCGCGGCGCTTCAGGCCGGCCACCCGGACCATGTAGAACTCGTCCAGGTTGGACGCGAAGATGGCGAGGAACTTGGCCCGCTCCAGCAGCGGCTGGCTGGCGTCCTCGGCCAGGGCGAGCACCCGGGCGTTGAAGTCGAGCCAGGACAGCTCGCGGTTGAGGTAGCGGTCCTCGGGCAGCACGTCCGGCACCGCCGACGCCGGCGTGGTCGCCCCGGCCGGCGGCGCGATCGGGGCCGCACCCGGCGGCGGGGGCGGCGCTGCGGGCGGCGCCTGCTGGGCCGGGATCTCCGTGGGCACCGGCTGGTCCGGGCTGACCTGGTCGGCGACGGCCCGGCTCGCGGTGTGCATCCGGCGGGAGGCGGGGCGCGGGGCGCGGCGCCCGCCCGGCCGCGCCCGGGCCCCGGAGTGGGCGGGGCCACCGCGCTGGGACGAGCCGTTCCGCCCGTTCGGTGCTGCCGCGTCGTCACTCACCCCGCAATTGTTTCGCACCTCGCGCGGGTCGGCCAAGGGAGACACTGCGGGAGGTCGGTGAATTCCCGGTGCCACGGGCGGAGATGTGTCACACCTTCGGGCAGCGGAGCGCCCCGGGCGGGGGACTGCCCGCCGGTCCGGCCTGCGGTAGGGCGTCCCGCGCGTCGATCACCGCGCGGGTCCAGGCACCGACCCCGAGCCGCACCGCCTCGTCGAGATCGGTGACGGTGTCGACGTCGCGGCGCAGCCCGGGCCGCACCCCGGGCAGCACGACCGCCCCGGACTCCCGGTGCGCCGCCGCCGAGGCGCCGCCGAAGTGCGGATCGAGCCGCCGGCCGGGGGCGGCGAGCAGCAGCGTGGTGCCCTCGCCGGGGGCGTCGGGCTGGAAGGCGCGGTGCACTCCGGAGCCGAACAGCCGGGCCGCGACGGTGACGGCGTCGTCCAGCTCGGCCGGGCGCAGCGCCGGCAGGTCGGCCTGCAGGGCACCGACGATCACGTCGTCGTCGGCCGAGCGCAGCAGCGCGGCGCCGTGCCGCAGCGCCCCGTTCAGGCCGCGGCCGGGGTCGGTGACGACCTCGACGCCGAGCGCGCCGACCTCCATCGCGACCGCCGGGTCGGACGAGATCACCAGCACCCGGCGGACCGTGGTCGCCGCGACGGCCGCGGCGACCGTGTCCCGGGCCAGCGCCAGCGCGAGCCGCTGGTGCGCGCCGAGCTCGCCGACGCCGCCGTCCGCGGCGCCGCGCAGCCGGGTCTTGGCCTTGGGCAGCGGTTTCACCGGCACGACCAGGTCCGCCCGCAGGGTCACACCGACCATCGTCGCACCTCGGAGGCCGTTCCCGTGTCACGGAGGCGTCACGGGACCGGGTCGGGCGGGCGGCCGGCACCGGGGGTGGGTTTACCGGGACGGTCCGTTGTGGGGAGACTCCACCCGGACGATCCGGATCACTCGCGGTCCGGGACCGCTGACGACCCCGCCTCGACGCGGGTGTGAGGAGGCCGCCGGTGGCCCGCGAGAAGGGCGGATTCTGGGTCGGGCTCGCCGCGACCGTGTTCTACCCGCTGGGCTGGCTGACCGGCCGGCAACGCTACGAGGGCCGCGAGCACCTGCCCGCGACCGGCGGCGCGCTGCTGGTCGGGAACCACATCTCGTACCTGGACCCGATCCACACCGCGCTGTTCGTGCACACCGCGCGCCGGGTGCCGCGGTTCATGGCGAAGAACAGCCTGTGGGACGTCCCGGTGCTCGGGTCGATCCTGCGCGGCAGCGGGCAGATCCCGGTCTTCCGGGACACCGCCGACGCCCAGCAGAGCCTCGCTGCGGGCACCCAGGCGCTCGCCGACGGCAAGATCGTCATCATCTACCCGGAGGGCACCATCACCCGGGACCCGGACGGCTGGCCGATGCGCTCGCGGACCGGGGTCGCCCGGATGGCGCTGGCCTCCGACGTGCCGGTCGTGCCGATGGTGCACTGGGGCACCCGGGAGGTCTACGACCACTACGGCAAGCGGTTCCGGCCGCTGCCGCGCACCGAGCTGGTGCTGCGGGCCGGGGAGCCGGTGGACCTGTCCGGCCACCGCGGCCGCCCGGTCGACGCCGTGGTGCTGCGCGAGGTCACCGACCTGATCATGGCCGCGGTGCGGGACCTGCTGGCCCAGGTGCGCGACGAGCCGGCCCCCGCCGAGTTCTTCCGGCGCGGGCCGGAGCGGGAGGCCGGGCAATGAGCGCGCGTCCGGTGAACGAACCGGTGCACGACATCGCCCGGGTCGCCGTGCTCGGCGCCGGGAGCTGGGGCACCTCGTTCGCGAAGGTGCTCGGCGACGCCGGCCGCGAGGTGCGGCTGTGGGCCCGTCGCGACGAGGTGGCCGACGCCGTCAACGGGACCCGGCAGAACCCGGACTACCTGCCCGGCGTCGAGCTGCCGGACCGGCTGCGCGCCACCTCGGACCCGGCGGAGGCGCTGGACGGGGTGGACGCGGTGGTGCTGGCGGTGCCGTCCCAGTCGCTGCGCGCCAACCTGGAGCACTGGCGCGACCTGATCCCGGACGGGGTCACCCTGACCAGCCTCGCCAAGGGCGTCGAGCTGGGCACGCTGAAGCGGATGACCGAGGTGATCGACGACGTCACCGGGGTCGGCGTGAACCGGCTCGCCGTGGTCTCCGGGCCGAACCTGGCCGCCGAGATCGCACACGAGCAGCCGACCGCCACCGTGATCGCCTGCACCGACCACGGCCGCGCCGTCGCGCTGCAGACGGCGTGCGCGACCGGCTACTTCCGTGCCTACACCAACACCGACGTGATCGGCGCCGAGCTGGGCGGTGCCGGCAAGAACGTGATCGCGCTGGCCGTCGGCGTCGCGTCCGGGATGGGGCTGGGCGACAACTCGCGGGCGTCGCTGATCACCCGCGGGCTGGCCGAGATGTCCCGGCTCGGGATGGCGCTCGGCGCCTCGCCGCTGACCTTCGCCGGGCTCGCCGGGATGGGCGACCTGGTGGCGACGTGCTCGTCGCCGCTGTCGCGCAACCGCACCTTCGGCGAGCAGATCGGCCGCGGCGCGACCCTCGCCGAGGCCGAGCGGGCCAACCACGGGCAGGTCGCCGAGGGCGTCAAGTCCTGCCTGTCGATCTGCGAGCTCGGTGAGCGGCACGGCGTGGAGCTGCCGATCGCGGACGCGGTGCGCCGGGTCTGCCACGAGGGGATGACCGCGCCGCAGATGGCGAAGGAGCTGATCTCGCGGGCGCCGAAGCCCGAGTAGCGCGCCGCGGTCGCTCAGGGTCGCGGCTCGGGGGCCTCCCCGGCCAGGTCGAAGAAGCGGGCGACCTCGGCGGCCAGGTCCAGGTCGTGGTTCGTCGGGCCGAGCACGGCCGGCGCCGACGCCGGGCCGGGCACGGTGTGCCCGCCGCCGTGCACGGTGAGCAGCCGGACGGCGGGGCGGCCCGGCTGCCGGTGGTCGGTCTGCACGATCCGCGTCCGGTCCCGCGGGCCGGACCGGCGGGCGATCTCGGTGTCCACCGGCGGATCGGTGATGCCGTTGTGCCCGGCGAAGTAGCGGGCCGTGCCGGGCATCGACAGCGTGCGGCCGCCGACCGAGAACAGCAGCCGCACCCACCAGGACATCGCGCCGCCGGTGTACGGCACGATCCGGTCCGCGGTTCCGTGCACCAGCAGGACCGGCCGCGCCGCGGGGGCGTTGCCGGCCAGCAGGAAGTTCGCCGGCTCGGGCATGGTCGCCGCCAGCACCGCGATCCCGGCGACCGGCGTCGACGGCTCGTGGAGCAGCCGCAGCGCCATCTGCCCGCCGTTGGAGTAGCCGAGCGCGACCACCCGGGCCGGATCGACCCGGCCGTCGCCGGCCAGCTTGTCGATCACCGCGCGGGCGAAGGCCACGTCGTCGATCCCGTCCCGGCGGGCGGGGAAGCCGCTCTGCGCCCGGGCGTCGTTCCAGTTCCCGCGGTACCCGTCGAGATGGGCCACCACCACGCCCTGCTCGGCGAGGCGGTCGAACGACCCGCCGGTGACGGAGCGGAACGCGGCTCCGTCCTGCCGGGAGCCGTGGAACACCAGCAGCAGCGCCTGCGGCACGCCGGTGCCGGGTGCGCCGAGCACCGTGAACGTGCGGGTGCGGCCCGCCACCGTGACCGTCTCGTCGCTGTGCCGGACCCGGTCGTCGACCGTCATCGGATATCGCCCTCCGACCGCACCTCGGGACCTAGCGGATAAATATCTGTTTCACTGCCGGGGCCCGGGTAGCGTGTCGGCCGATGAGCGGCGACGGGACCAGATGCGTTCGGGGCGGCGGACACGGTGCGCCGGAGATCGGCGCCCCGGTGCACCACGGCCCGGTGCTGACCAGCACCTTCCATCTCGGCCGGCCCGAGCAGGCGGAGCCGGGTGCGGACTTCTACGCCCGCGCGGACAACCCGACGTGGCGTGATTTCGAGGCCGCCGTCGGCGAGCTCGACGGCGGGCCGTGCGTCGCCTTCCCCAGCGGCATGGCGGCGATCGCGGCGGTGCTGCGCGGGTTCACCGGGCCGGACCGCGGTGTGCTGCTGCCCTCCGACGGCTACTACGTGGCCCGGCTGCTGGCCGACGAGGAACTGGCTCCGCTGGGAATCGGCGTCGGGTACTGCGCGACGGCCGGTGACTGGGCCGCGGCGATCGAGGAGACGCGGCCGGGGCTGGTGCTGCTGGAGACGCCGTCGAACCCGGGCCTGGAGGTCTGCGACATCGCCGCGATCGCCGCCGCAGCGCACCGGACCGGCGCGGTCGTCGCCGTCGACAACACGACCTGCACGCCGCTCGGCCAGCGCCCCCTGGAACTCGGCGCGGACCTGGTGGTCGCCTCGGACACCAAGGCGCTGTCCGGGCACGGGGACCTGCTGCTCGGGCACGTCAGCGCGGCCGATCCGGTGCACGCCGAACGGATCCGGGCCGCCCGCACCCGGGGCGGGGCGGTCCCCGGCCCGATGGAGACGTGGCTGGCGCTGCGCGGCCTCGGCACCCTGGACCTGCGGCTGGCCCGGCAGGCGGAGAACGCCCGGGCGCTCGCGGTGGCGTTGCGCGGGCACGGCGCGGTGCGCGACGTCCGCTGGCCCGGGCTGGCCGACGATCCGGCGCACGCGCTCGCCCGCACCCAGATGCGCCGCTGGAACGGCATCCTCCGGTTCACCCTGCCCGACGTGCACGCCGTCTCGGACTTCCTCGCCCGCACCACCCTGGTCGACTCGACGACGAGCTTCGGCGGCCTGCGCACCGCAGCGGACCGGCGGGCCCGCTGGGGCGACGCGGTGCCCGGGGGGCTGGTGCGGCTGTCCTGCGGCGTGGAGGACACCGCCGACCTGGTGGCCGACGTGATCGGCGCGCTGGGGTAGCGGCCGGGATCAGTCCCGGGCGATCTCGCCCAGCCAGCCCTGGATCTCCGCCGGTTGCAGGTCGCAGTACGGGCAGACGGCGACGAACGTCGGCGCACCCGGACCGGAGACCTGGAACCGTTCGCGCGCCCCGCGGCGACCGCAGCAGGTGCAGGTGGAGTCCCGCACCTCCGGGTCGGCGTGCTCGCTGTTCTCGTCCATGGCCCGTGTATAGCCGCCCGGGGCGGGCCCGGCACCGGGCTGTGGCCGACCGCACGCCGGGTGTGAAGCAGACGTTTCCGCTGGTTACGCCGGGATGGCCGGTGGACGGCCGGGGCGGTCGGCGGCGCCGGACGGGCACCGCGTACACCGGTCGTCGGTACTGCTATCACACTCGCGTAACCCGGCTTCCGTATGGTCGACTACATCACGGACCTCGAGCGTTCGCGGAGGTGGTCGCGTGCCGTACCGACAACCCGTCCCCAGTGGTGCCGGGACCGTCGTCACCCCCGACCTGAGAGCGGTCGATCCGCTCCCCGACGATCACCCTCCCGCACCGGGTACCGAGCCGCCGACGGCGGTGCCGGTGCCGACTGGGGCCCGGGTACTGCTCCTCAACGCCAGCTTCGAACCGCTGGCCGTCGTCACCTCGAAGCGGGCGATCCGCCTGCTGCTCTCCGGCAAGGCCGAGTGTCTCCAGGAGGCGCTGGAGGGCACGGCGTTCCGGTCCGAGAACCTCTCGCTCCCCGCGCCGTCGGTGCTGCGGCTGTCCCGCTACGTGCGCGTCCCGTACCGCCGCGCGGTCCCGATGACCCGCGCCGGCGTGCTGCGCCGGGACGGCCGCCGCTGCGCCTACTGCGGCAAACGGGCGGACACCATCGACCACGTGGTCCCGCGCAGCCGCGGCGGTGCGCACAGCTGGGAGAACTGCGTCGCCGCCTGCCGGGCGTGCAACTCGCGCAAGGCGGACCGGCTCGTCGAGGAGCTCGGCTGGACGCTGGCGACCGTTCCCGGGCCGCCGTCGCGCAGCGGGGCCGGCGTGCTGGTGCTGGCGGTCGAGCCGCTGCCGGCCTGGGAGCCCTGGCTGTCGGCGGCGTAGCGCTGCACGGATGCCGGACCGCGCCGCACGGGTGCTGGACCGCGCCGCACGGGCGCGGATCGGGGCGCGGATCAGGGCCGGATCAGGGGCGGAGCAGCCGGGAGGCCAGCCGCACCCGGCGCCGGATCGGGCGGGCGTCGCGGGCCCGGAACGCGCTGCAGCCGGTGCCGCAGGCGCCGCAGTCGGTGCCCGGGCGGTAGTGCTCGTGCGCGTCGCGCCCGTGCCCGCACCGGCACGGGTCGACGACCGCGGGGGCGTGCGGCGTGGCCGGCGGGCCTGCGGGGTTCGCGGCGGCGTCGTCCGCGGCGGACCGCGGGGCCGGGATCGCACCGGCCGGGGAGACGGCGGTCGGGGTGTCCGGGGTGACGCTCATCGGGGCTCCTGTCGGGTCCGCTACGACCGGGTGGCCGTACTGCCCGGTGATTCGCTTACTCCGGCCGGCCCATTAACGATTCCCCCGTTGGTTCGCCAGAACTGACGACGGGTTCCCAGAACGTTCACGATGGGTACTCGCCAGGCCCTGACCTGCAACTATGCGTAACGGTGATCTCGATCGCGAAGGCCGGGCGTCAACCTTTCGGTAGCGCCGGACGTCTTACTACGACGAGACAACCGGACCATCGAGCGGTCCCGGAAGGATTCCGATGCGCAACGCCGTCCCCCCGCCCCCCGTGACGCGGCGCCGTACCGGCCGCAGGTTCCTGGTCACCTTCCTGACCCTGCTGCTGGTGCTGCTGCTCGTCGTGGCGGGCGCGGTCGCGTACCTGGTGTCGAGCGTCGGCAACGACGTGCCGCGGATCCCGGACGCCTTCCGCGGCCTGGAGGCGACCGACCGGCCGGCGACCTTCGGCGGGACCACGTTCCTGCTCGTCGGCACCGACTCGCGGGCCGACGAGCCGATCACCGGTGCCGGTGCCGCGCCGGACGCCGACGGCGGCTCCGAGCGCAGCGACGTGATCATGCTGGGCACGCTCGCCCCGGACGGCCGGAGCGCGTCGGTGGTGTCGATCCCGCGCGACTCCTGGGTGGAGATCCCCGGCCGCGGCATGGACAAGGCCAACGCCGCGTACGCCTACGGCGGGGCACCGCTGCTGATCGAGACCGTCGAACAGCTGACCGGGGTCCGGGTCGACCACTTCGGCGTGATCGACTTCGCCGGCTTCACCTCGCTGGTCGACTCGGTCGGCGGGATCGACGTGACGGTCGCGCGGGCCACCAGCAACGCCGGCGTCGACTTCACGGCGGGTGAGAACCACCTCGACGGCACGCAGGCGCTCGCCTACGTCCGGCAGCGCTACGACCTCCCGGGCGGCGACCTGGACCGGGCGGCCCGCCAGCAGAACGCGATCAAGGCGCTGCTGGAGAAGGTGCAGGCGGCGGCGACCACCGACCCGGCGACGCTGTACTCGTTCGCGACGAGCGTCGGCGACGCGGTCAGCATCGACGACTCGCTGACCAACACCGGGCTCGTCACGCTGGCCCTGCAGAACCGGAACCTGCGCGGATCGGACGTGGCGTTCGTGACCGCGCCGGTCGCCGGGCTGGGCCGGGAGGGGGCGCAGTCGGTCGTCCACCTGGACGAGGCCCGCGGGCAGGAGCTGTGGGGGGCGGTACGGAACGGGTCGGTGCAGCAGTACGCGGACCTGAACCCGGGGGAGGCGCTGGGGGAGACGCCGTCGTAGCCGGTGGTGGTTGAGCCGCGGGTCACATCACCGGCGCGCTGCTAACGGCCGGTCCCGCTGCGCCGACCTCAGTCTCGATCATCGAGGGAGGTTCCGTGCGGGTCCTGCATGTGAGCCAGCCGGTGGACGCCGGAGTGGCGGCGGTGGCCGGCCAGCTCTGCGTGGACCAGCGGGCCCGCGGTTGGGACGCCCGGATCGCCTGTCCGCCGGGGCCGCTGGCCGACCGGATGACGGCGGCCGGTGTGCCGGTCGAGGACTGGCGGGCGGCCCGCAGCCCGGGCGCGTCGACGGTGCCGGAGGCCCGCGCGCTGCGCCGGATCGTCGACCGGTGTGATCCCGATGTCGTGCACCTGCACAGCGCGAAGGCCGGGCTGGCGGGCAGGCTCGCCGTCCGCGGTCGACTCCCGACGCTGTTCCAGCCGCACGCCTGGTCGTTCGACGCGGTCACCGGGCCGGTCGCGCGGGCGGCGCTGGGCTGGGAACGGCTCGCCGCCCGCTGGACGCACCGGCTGATCGCGGTCAGTGACGCCGAGCTCGCCGCCGGCCGGGCCGCGGGCGTCGACGGGCCGGCCACGGTCGTGCCGAACGGAGTCGACACCAGCTGGTTCACCCCGGCGCCGGCCGCGGAGGCCCGGGCCGCGCTCGGTGTCCCGGAGGCGCCGACCGTGGTGTGCGTCGGCCGGGTGACCCGGCAGAAGGGGCAGGACCTGCTGCTCGCCGCCTGGCCCCGGGTCCGGCAGGCGGTGCCGGCGGCCCGGCTGGTGCTGGTCGGCGACGGCGAGTACGACGGCCCGCTCGACGCCTCGGTGCGCCGGGAACCCGCGTCGGCCGATCCCCGCTGCTGGTACCGGGCGGCGGAGGTGGTGGCGCTGCCGTCGCGGTGGGAGGGGATGCCGCTGGTCGCGCTGGAGGCGATGGCCTGCGGCCGGCCCGTCGTCGGTTTCGACGTGACCGGTGTCGCGGAGGCGGTCGGCGACGGCGGCGCGGTGGTGCCGCCGGGCGATCTCGACGCACTCGCCGATGCGCTGGCGGCGCGGCTGGTCGACGGCGGGCCCGGGCGGAGCGAGGGGCGGGCCGCCCGGACCCGTGTGCTGGAGCACTTCGGGTCCCGGCTGGCGAGCGACCGGGTGGCCGCCGTCGTGCGTGAGGTCCACGGGGGGACGCGATGACGCTCGACCACAGCGACGTGGAGCGGACCACGCCGACCAGGCTGCCGGCGCCGGCCACCGACGAGGGGCCGGGACCGCCGGACGCACCGGCCCGGCGGGTCCGGCGGTGGCCGCTGTGGCTGGTGATCGCGCTGGTCGGGGTGCTGACCACGGCACTGGTGTACGGGGTGACCGCGCTGCTGCCGGTGCGCTACGAGGGGCGGATCGGCCTGCTGGCCGTACCGGCCGCTGAGGGTACGGCGACGGACGCGATCGCCCCCGGCATCTCCACCGGCTACGGCGAGGTGGTCGGGCTGGCGATGCCGTCGATCGCCGAGATCGCGACGTCGCCGTCGGTGCTGGCCGGTGTCGCGGACCGGGTGCCCGGGGCCCCGCCCGCCGACGAGCTCGCGGGCCGGGTCGGGGTCGAGCTGCTGTCCGGGGCCGGTGTCGCGCGGCTGACGGTGAGCGCGGACTCGGAGCGGGTCGCGGGTGAGCTGGCGGAGGCGATCGCGGACCGGGTGATGGCCGCGGACCTGCTCGCACCCGCGGGGCACCTGCGGGTGCTCGACCGGCAGGCGACCGTCCGCCAGGTCTCACCCGATCCGGCGTCCGGAGCGGGGACGGCGCTGTTCGTGGGCCTGGTCGTCGCCGGGCTGGTCGCGGTCGGGGCCGTGGCGCGGCGCAGGCGGGCGGCGGTGCGCTCCGGGGTGGAGGGTCCGCTGCAGGAGGCGCTCGCGGCCGCCGGGCGGGCCGGGGCGCCGGTGCTGGACGGCGCGGCCCCGGACGTGCTCGACCGGATCGTCGTGCTGGTCCGTGCCGCGGGCCGCCCGGTCGAGGTGCGGCCCGGATCGGCCGGCACCGCCGACGCGGTCGTCGCACTGCGCAGCGAGCTGGCCAGGGAGCCGTTCGGCAGGGCCCGCCCGGCAGGAGTGCTGCTGGCGGTGGACCGGGCGGGTGTCGCCCGGGGTGAACTGGACGAGGCACTGGCGAACCTCGACGGCGGCGTGCCGCTCGTCGCAGTGGTCCGGGTCTGAGGAGACGGATGCGGTGACCACCGACAGCAGCACCCCCGATCTGGCGACCCGGGTGGCCCGCGGCACGCTGTGGCTGGCGCTGGTCAACGTGCTCGCCAAGGGCAGCCAGGTCGTGCTGACGATCGTGCTGGCCGGCTTCCTCACCGAGTCCGAGCTGGGCGCAGTCACGGTCGCCGTGTCGCTGGTCGCGGTCGGCCAGGTCGTGCAGTCGATGGGCGTCTACGACGTGGTGTCGCGGACCCGCCGGGATCCGCTGCGGATGGCCGGCGTCCTGATGACGCTCAGCGTCGGGACCGGCGCGGTGCTGGCCGCGGTGGTGGTCGCCGCGGCCGGGCCGATCGCGACGGCGCTGGGATCCCCGCAGTCCGAGCCGCTGGTGATGATCGCCGCGCTGTCCCTGCCGTTCAGTGCAGCCGGCGGTGTGCAGATGGGCCTCATGCACCGGGACCTGCACTTCCGCAAGCGGATGCTGCCCGATGTCGGCAGTGCGCTGGTCGCGACCGCCACCACGATCGCGCTCGCGGCGTCCGGGGTGGGCGCGGCGTCGCTGGCGATCGGGCTGCTCGCGGGCGCGGTGGTGATGCCGGTGCTGGGCACCGTCGCGGGCGGCTGGATCCGGCCGTGCTGGGACGTGCCCGCCGCGGCGGAGGCGCTGCGCTGGATCCGGGTGGTCGGTCCGGGGGCGGTCGTCGCGGTCCTGCTGATCAACCTGGACTACCTGATGGTGGCCCGGGTCCTCGGGCCGCACGACGTCGGCGTGTACTCGCTCGCCTTCCGGATCGCCTGGGCGCCCTACGTGATGGTGGCGTTGGTGCTCGGCCCGGTGTCGTTCCCGGTGTACGCCCGGCTGCTCCGGGAGGGGCTCGAGATCCGCGGGGCGGTCACCCGTTTCGTGCGGGCGTTGCTGGCGATCGGCGGTGTCCCGTACATCGTGCTGGCGCTGCTCGCGGACCGGGTGGTGCTGATCGACGCCCGGTGGGCCGCCGCCGCTCCGGTGCTGGTCGTGCTGTGCGGGTACGGACTGGGCTTCTGCCTGCTGTACGTGCTGCAGGAGGTGGTCCGGGCACTCGGCAGGCCGGGCTCGTACCTGTTGCTGCAGCTGGGGCACCTGGCCGGGCTGGCGGTGGGGCTGGCGGTGCTGACGCCGTACGGCGTGGTGGCCGCGGCGTTCGCGCAGCTGATCGCGGTCTGGGTGGTCGTGCTGGTGGCGTTGCCGGTGCTGTGGCGCTCGGGTGGCCTGCCGGCTCCCCGGCCGGTGGCCCGGACGGTCGGCGGGCTGCTGCTGGCGGTGGGTGCCGGCGTGTTCGTCGACGTCGAGCTGCTGCGCGCCCCGGTGCTGGCGGATCCGGCGTCGCTGGTCGGTCTGCTCGTGACGGGGCCGGTGGTGACGCTGGCCGTCGTCGGGGTGCTGGTGGCGACGAATCTCGACCTGGTCCGAGAGCTGAGGCGGGGTCTGCGCGGCTGAGACCGGTGGCTGTTGTGTGAACAACAAACGGAGAGTAGGTCACATATCGTGGCAGTTCGGACTAGATCGTCACCCTCAGCTAACGGCGTCCGGTCGACCGGCGAGTCCACGACGAAAAGTTGGCGGGTCCGGACCGGTGGAGGACGCTCGATGATGGTCGAGGAGACGGCGCTGCCGGGAGTGCTGGTCATGAGACCGACACCGATCCGGGACGTGCGGGGATTCTTCAGCCGGATCTACGACGAGGCGGTCGCCGCCCGGTACGGCATCCGGCGTGCCGATCACGTGCAGGACAGCCAGTCCCGGTCGAGGTTCGCGGTGCTGCGGGGCCTGCACGGCCGTGCCGACGGCGGCGAGGCCAAGATCGTGCGGGTGGCCCGGGGCGCGGTCCACCTGGTGGTCGTGGACGGGCGGACCGAGTCGCCGACCCTGGGCGAGCACCTGGCCCTGCAGCTCGACGACCGCGACCTGGCGTCGGTGCGGGTGCCGCGGCGGATGCTGCTCGGCTTCCAGGTGCTCACCGACCTCGCCGACGTGTGCTACTCGATCGACCGGGTGCACGACGACGGGCAGGCCGTGGCCGTCCGGTTCGACGATCCGGATCTCGGCGTTCACTGGCCGCTCCCGCCCGGCACACAGAGCGCGCGGGATCTCGCTGCGGGGACCTGGCAGGACTACCTGGCCTCCGGGGCCGGGTTGCCGCCGGTGCACCCGCCGCGCGGCGCCCCGGCGGTCGAGGGTCGTCCGGTGCCGGCCGGGCCGGCGTCGTGATCCACTGCAGGTTCTGCCGCGGCGACGCCGGGGAGATCGTGCTGGACCTGGGGGAGCAGCCCCCGGGGACCGGGTTCCCGCCGCTGTCCGATCCGGGGCCGGACGAGATGTTCGCGCTGCGGATGTGGATGTGTGCGGCCTGCGGGCTGGCGCAGCTGGCGGAGGACCCGGGTGGCGTCGAGGAGGTCGTCGGCCGGGAGCCGGTGGCGGTGATCGAGCAGGGTGAGCAGGCGGTCGCCGAGCTCGTGTCGGCCGGGCTCGTCGGTCCGCACGCGACGTTCGTCGAGTACGGGAGCCCGCACGGCGGCAGCTGGGCGGGTGGCCTGGTCCGCGCCGGGGCCACCCCGGTGGCGGACGGGGCCGCGGCGGACGTCGTCGTCGACAACTTCGGGTTGATGCACGATGCCGACCAGCGTGCCGCGCTGCGGGAGCGGATCGGCCGGCTGCGCCCGGGCGGGACGCTGGCGATCTGCTACAACTCGCTGCAGGCCGTGGTGAAGGGCAGTCAGTGGAACGCGCTACGGCACGGCCACTTCGCCTACTACTCGACGTCGACGCTGGTCGGCATGCTGGCGACGCTCGGCCTGACCGCGACCCGGGTGCGGTGGTATCCGCTGTTCGGCGGCACCGTGCTGCTGACGGCGAGCGCCGGTGGTGTCCCCGACGACTCGGTGCGGGAGCTCGTCGCGGACGAGGACACCGACGGCGTGCGGGATCCGGCGTCGCTGGCGGCGCTGCAGCCGGTGGCCGACCGGATCACCGTCGGCATCCGGGAGTTCCTGGAGTCCGAGCGGGACGCGGGCCGGACGGTGTGGGGCTACAGCGCGGCCTCGCGGGCGGTGCCGGTGCTGTCCCGGGCCGGGATCGGGCCGGACCTGCTGCCGGCGATCGCCGACGGCGGCGTGGCGAAGCAGGGGAGGCGGACGCCGGGGAGCGCGATCCCGATCGTCGCGCCGGCCGAGCTGGTGGCGGCGGCGCCGCAGTCGGTGCTGCTGTTCGTCGAGGACCTGCTGCCCGAGGTGCGGCAGTCGCTGCCCGAGATCGAGGCGGGCGGCGGACGCTGGCTGCTGCCCGACACGGTCCCGGCCCGCACCTGAGCCTGTGCCGCGGTGGAGCGGTGACCGGTGCCCGTCGAGCACCGGTCACCGCTCCACCGGACGGTCAGGGCATCAGGACCAGGTCTTCCAGGGCGCCTCGCCGGCCGACCACAGGCCGTTGAGGAACTCGAAGTCCTTGAAGGTGTCCATCGCGCACCAGAAGTCCTCGTGCTGGTGGACGCCGAGCTGGCCGTCGCGGGCGAGCCGCTGCAGCGGGGCGTGCTCGAGCCACACGTCGTCGTCGCCGGGCTCGCCGAGGTAGGTGTCGAGGAACTCGCGCTTGAAGGCGAAGAAGCCGCCGGAGACGAACCCGGTGACCTGGGTGGGCTTCTCGTTGAACTCGACGACCTGGTTGCCGTCGACGTGCATCTCGCCGAACTTCGAGGTCGGGTGCACGCCGGTGACGGTGCCGATCCGGCCGGACTCCTCGTGCTCCTTGGCCAGGGCGTTGATGTCGACGGTGGCGACGCCGTCGCCGTAGGTCAGGAAGAAGTTGTCGGTGTCGACGTACTGCGCGATCTTCCGGATCCGGGAGCCGGTCGCGGCCTCCAGGCCGGTCTCGGCGAAGGTGATCTCCCAGTCCTCGTCGACGCCGTTGTGGAAGTCGATCCGGTGCTTCTCGGACATGGAGAGCGTGAAGTCCGCGGAGCGGGCGCGGTAGTCGAGGAAGTACTCCTTGATCGCCCAGCTCTTGTAGCCCAGACACAGGATGAAGCGGCGGTAGCCGGCCTCCCGGTAGATCTTCATGATGTGCCAGACGATCGGGCGACCACCGATCTCGACCATCGCCTTCGGCAGGCTCTCGCTCGCCTCCCGGATGCGCGTGCCCTTGCCTCCGCAGAGGATGACGACGGGGGTCTCGGGGTTCATGCGGTCCTCTCGATCTACGGGGAGCGTGGTGGGGCGGCTACGTCGCTAGTGGTTCAACCGCTCACCACTACCGCATCGTTATCCCACACCGACCGAGAAACAGGTCACAGCGGACCCTTCCGGGCACGGTTTGCGCAGGGATGATCACGAAGCGTCATGTCTGTCGGGGTCGTCCGGTTCGGCGGTGCTCCCGGTGCCACGGCGGGCCGCGCGCTCGACGTGCCGGCGGTGGTCGAGCACGAGGAACCGCATCGCGGCCGCGGTCCACGGCTGTGCGGCGGTTTCGCAGCTCGCGCACGCCGTGGCCGGCGCGGTCCCGGGGGCCGGGGGTGACTTCTGGCTGTTCGACGCCGACACCGCCGAGCCCAGTGGGTTCCGCACGCACTACGACGCCGGCGGGCGTGTCGCCGTCCGCGAACCCGTCGACGATCCGGACGAGCTACGTATGCTGCGTCGGATCCGGGACCGCGCGGTGGCCGCGGCCATCCCGCTGAACGAGTTCCTGGCCCGTGAGGATGAGGTGACCCGCCCGCGTGGTCGACGAGAGCCCGACCCGTAGCCGGCTCCGCAGCGAGTTGATCCGGGTCCGCGACCTGGCCGGCATCTCGGCGCGCGGGATGGCGCGGACGCTGGGCCTGAACCGCGGCGTCGTCCAGCGTTTCGACACCGGCCGCGGGATGCTCCCGCTCGACCGGATCGAGGCGTGGCTCGACGCCTGCGCGATCGATGGCGCGGAGCGGGAGCGCATCCTCGGTCTCGCCGAGCGCGCGACCGGCGAGACCCGGCCGTGGCGCGAGCTGCTGGAGCGGACCGGGCACCTGCAGACGGACGTCCGCGAGCGGGAGGCCGAGGCACTCGCCGTCGTATTGTTCCAGCCCACCGTGTGGCCCGGCCTGCTGCAGACACCGGAGTACGCGCGGCTGGTGCTCTCCGCCGGGCACACCACCGACGTCGACGGCGCGGTCGCCGCCCGGATCGCCCGCCAGCAGGTGCTCTTCGAGGGCACGACACGCTTCAGCTGGGTGCTGACCGAGCACGTGCTGCGTGCCGACCTGGGGCGACCGGACGTACTGGCCGCGCAGCTCGACCGGGCCCGGTCGCTGTGGGAGAAGCTCGAACGGCACGCGCGGCCGTTCAGCTGAGGAGGATGGCTCAGTCCCCGGTCACGATCCGGCGCACGGTGTTGCGGTGGTATCCGGTGAGTTCGGCCAGCTCGACCTGGGAGACGCCCGCCGCGGCAGCATCACGGATCGCGCTCCGCAGGACCGCTTCCGCGGCATCGAGGTCGTCCTTCGCCCGTTCCCGTTCGCGCACGGCTGCGTCCAGGCGCGTGCGTGCTGGGCCGGTGTCCACCGACGGACTCTGACACTGCACTATCCGAGTGCAGTACATCCGAGATCTACTGCACACCAATAGTGCATACTGGTCATGTGAACGTCTACGCGGTCCACACGGCCAAGCCGGACTCGGTGAGCGCCGTCGAGGTCGTCTTCACGTCGGAGCAGGAAGCGCGTGCCTTCGCGGCCGATCGCTCGACCGACGACCGGGTCCTGTCGGCCTCGGTGACGTCGTACGTCGTAGGGCTGCTCGGCAGCCGGCGTCCGGTGTGCTGGTTCCGGGAGGGGGAGGAGCAGTCGGTGCGCTTCGATCGACCGGACATGTTCGGGACGTGAGCGCCGGCCGCAACGCCCGTAGATGGAGCGCTTTCCAACTTGAACTCAGCCGGGTGAAGTGACACCTACTTGCCGGACACTGGTTGGCCCCGGGTTCGGTGGAGTCGGGTTGCTGGAATTCTGGCCACGTGACCCTGAAGGAGGGTTCGTGGGCAGGCGTGGATATCCGCCGGAGTCCCGGCGCAAGGTGCTCGATCCCGTCGAGGCCGGACGGCCGGTCGTCGACGTGGCGCGGGACCTCGGGATCAGTGAGCCTTTGCCAACCTGATCAAGCGCTGGCGATCATGAGGGTCTGAACTGCAGCGATGAGCCGGTCGGCCTGGTTCGGACTGGACCGGATCTTGCGCAGGATCTTCCAGTTCTTCAGCTCGGTGTTGACCCGCTCACCCGGTCCGCGGCGGCGGGCGTGGGCGGTGTTCACGTCCTTCCGGAACTGGGAGAGCTTCCGGAACCGGCCGGTGCCCGGTGTCCGCGTACGGGCTCTGATGTCGCTGTAGGTACGAGCTGATCTGTCGTTGGTCCGGCGCGTCGGATTCAAGATCGGCTCAGGGAGGGACCAC